>CAYVPX010000046.1:0-10300 GCA_964453935.1 uncultured bacterium
GGGGCGTTCACGAACGACCCCTACAACGGTGCATTATATTTTATTGTCAATTCTCAATTGTCAATTGCTTTTAACTATCCTCTAAAAGCTCTAACTATCAGTTTATAGAATGTCATGAGAAGCGTGAGGATGATGCCAGTGGTAACTGCATATATCGTTTTTATCCTGAAACCTCTTTTGAGAATGGAATAAAGTATGAGGAAAATAGAGGTTAAGAGAATAAATAAAAAGAAGATATTGATCAATAAATACCATTTTAATATGAATACAATGATGATAAATAGAGAAATAGAAAAAAATAGTGAGTAAAACATCTTATATGGATCTGCTCTGCCGTTTTTATCCCAGTATAGATTATATATTATGGTTCCCCCAAAAAAGAAACCCAAATAATTTCCAAAAAGAAATATCAGGAACTTGTTATACGGATAATTGAATATTTTCATAATAAGAAAATATATAAAATTAACAACAAGCGCTATAATAAAATTTATTAGAAGGAATTTTCCTCTGGACCTTGTAAGCAGGTAAAATATGAAGAAGGCAAATATACCGAAATAGATACCCGAACACCTTGCACATAATAATAATTGATTTAAACCTATATAAAAAGAGTGCAGCGGGTCCTGAGCACAGAAACCCGAGAAAGTAATTCTCAATAGTTCAATAATACTCATTTTCTTATTTTAAACAATTTCGAAAGATCAAATTCTCTGATCATCATTATATAAATAGAATCACCGAAGGAACGTGATTCGTAAGGGCTTATATTCAAATCCAGTGACAATACAAGTTGCGGATTGATAAATATCTTAAATTCCAGCAGCTGGTCATACTTTATATTACTATAACGAGAATATCCAATGTAAAGTTCGGGAAAAATATACTTACCCAGAGAAAATCTCCATCTATTAATAAGATCACCATTGCTATTGAAGGATATTCTCTCAATTTTTATATTATCAACAATATTGGACAACGCGTAACCAAAGGACGTTTTACCGGAAAGCTTGAATAATTCACCCGTTAGTTCAGAAAGTAAAAAATTGATCCCCAATGAAGAAATCGAGAAATTATTTAAAGAATGCAGATTAACGTTTTTAAATAAGATCAAAGATAAAATCTGCAATGATGAAAAATGAGGAATTGAACTCAATTTAATAATAGGTTGAGAATATTTTCCGCTTATGTCAATATTTACTCTTATTCCCGTTATCAATGACTGCATTGCAATATCCAAATTAGGATCAATGAACTGAGAATTTACAAAATTGATAAATGAGGGTTGAAATGTAAATGTAGAGCCGAATTTATAAACTTCACCACCTAATATATTTATATTTCCACCGAATTTAAGATTTTTATTGTTACCGCTAATATTAAAATTTTTAAAACTAATAGTAAAGTTTTGATCTGTTCCAATAAATGAAATCGGATTCAAGGTTGAAACATTTAGGTTAAGTTCAAAGTCATAATCCGATGCAATAGATAATCCTTTAACCTTGTTTGCTTTGACCTTTTTCTTCTGCAGGGTATTGATAACATAATCAATAACGTTAAAAACTTTTTTTTTGATCTTACCATCACTAATTACTATATTACCGCTTAAAACAGGTATCTTCAATAATGCCAATTTTAAGGATAATTCATTGATAACACCTTTGTAATCATCCAAGTTGATTGGAAAACTTCCCTTTATCAATTTTAAAAAAATTCGACCCGATCCTTCATCATTATCATAACTGACCAAACCGTGTATACCCAATGTGCCGATTTGTTTATTCTGTCCGATATCTAATGAAATATCTTGTAATGTAAGGTTAAATATTTGCCTATCATAATTTAAAATAATGCTGCCGTTACTATGTGAAATATTATATTGAATAGCTTTATTTATGATGACCTTACCACCTATATTATTCATTTTGATCTTACTTTCAACCTCGGGTGATTCAAATGTCCCATATAATCTTATTTTTCCGTCAAATGTTCCATTATCACCCTTGAACGGGAAATTAAATATTTTTTTCTTATAAATAAAAAATGGAATATCGACAAATAGATATTGTAAAAAATCGGATTCAGCATCAGATAACTCAGTCTTTATCTCAAAGGGAGCATCTGCAATTTGTGCTTTAAAAGGATAAATGGCTAATTTTATTGGTACATATCCTTTAACATTTATGTAGTACAATTTGTGATATGCATTTATTTTTGTTATGTACAGTTTATGATTTGCATAGGATATTTTACCTTGTAGCAATCCTATATACTTATCCAGTCGAGCTAAATTATCAATTTTAAATTCCAGTTTACCACGGGGATTTGACAAGGTGTTATCAATTGTTAGCTTTGTATTGATCAATCCTGAAAATTCACTTTTTTCACCATTAATATAATACAAAATTTTATTTAGATCCAAGTTATTTATTTTTAATTCGGATTTGAATTTCCTTTGATAATAATTAATGAAAGCATTTAGATTGTCTCCTTTAACCGTGCCATTTATTTTGCCCCGGTCATAAGATAGTGTAATTTTTTCTTGAGAGAGCAATTTTTGACCTTTAATGAATATATCATTTATATTTACATTTGCGTAATGTGTATATCCCTTCGTGAATGCATCAAAACTTAGCATAATATTGTCAATGTTATTATTTCCTTTTAATTCCTTAAGCATTAACCTACCATTACCTTTAACAGTCCCCCTTTTATCATAATGTAGTTCAATGCTATAATCAGATTGCTTTGTTGCTTTGACAGGTCTAATATTTACTTTCAAAGCATTCCTGTAAATACCCTTTATTATAATACCGTTACCGGATAAGGTATATATATTCTTAAATAAATTAATTTTACCGGGTTTTAATATAAGTCTAATATATGTTTTATCATAATTATTAAATTTTACCTTACCGGTAATATCAATATTTTTTAAAACATTATTCTTAAATGCTATTTTCTCAGGCGAAAGTATTCCGGAATATTTTTTACCATCAATTTTTGCAAAAAGTTTTGCATATAATCGTGAACCGAATGGACCTGTTCTAACAATTTTACCAATATTTAAGATATATTTTTCTTGTACCGGATCACCCGTGATGGAGAAGCTACCGAAATCACCGTTTTTAGCGTAAGCGCAGCCATTGGGGATAGTGATCAGATTTTTATCCATATCGTAATTCAATGTGAGTGAACTTTTCGGTGAAATTTTTTCATCTAATAAACTTCCTTTAATATTAAAAAAATCTATGCTGACTAATTTTTTTATATAATCAATATATATATTACCCTGTCCGTTCAAGCTAGAAATTTTCTTCGCACCGGTCTGTGCCTTTACAAAAATATTCCCAATATTAAGATTGGAAAATTCACCTTGTATATTTAATTTACCATGGGCGAAAACACCTTGCCCATTAAGAGGAGAATCAAATAAGGTCCCACTTTTGAAATATAAGTGAACCTTTTGTTCTTTGAAAATTACCTTTATACCAAATATGACTTTTTTAAAAAGAAGATCTGCTAAATTGACTTGCGGGGATGTGAAATTTCCATACATTAAATTTTTATTCTTTGAAAAATGCAATTTCATATAACCCTTGCCAATACCTATCATACCATTTCCCTTACCAAAAAGAATATATTTATTTAATTCCCTAAGGTCCAAATGATTTGTACTGAACTTCAATATGCCATTATTCTTTATATTTCCATTAAAAAATATTTTAGAATGTTCTGTATATAATTTCCCCTCTGAAATATGAATTCCATCCTTCCAATCCCCCTTAAATCTACATGCAATTATGGGCATATCGTTTACTGTTTTTTCTATATTTATTAGATTGGATATTTGCGAGAAATTAAATATTTTCTTTCTGGCATCAATATTCCCCAATAAGAAAACATCTTTTATATACCCATTTGGGAAAAAAACGTTCATATTTCTTATTGAAAGTCCATTCAAAATAAACGGAGGGATAATTAGTTTCCCATTCTTTCCCATCTTTTTAATACTTAATTTTGCATTAATGATCTTTAAATAGTTTATTTTATACTGCTTAAATAACAGGTTAAAAGCACTGACTCCAATATTAACATAATCTGCTGAAAAACTATAGTTTTTACTATTATAACTAAGTCCGCTAACATTAATATAGCTAAAAATATTAATATCTATGGTCTCAAATTCTATTGATGCGTTCTTAAACCTTCGTTTAACCACTGATTTTAGAATAATGGGTGTTAATATGATATACAGTAGAATAACAACAATATTCAATGAGAAAAAATAAAAGAAAAATCTATTCCGTTTTTTTACCAAATTTAATCCTTTATCTTTTTAGGCTTCAACAGATCCTTGAATTTTCTATAAAAATCCTCGAATATAGGGGAAAAGCTCATAAAGTATTCTTTTCTGAACTCTTTGGACTTTTGATCGAATTTATTATCAACGATACCCTCTCTCTCAATAAGATTTTCATAATTATCAAATATTTCATCCCCCATGGTCTCCGTGATCTTCCTTAACCAAAGCATGATCTGAGATGATTTTAAACCATATTTTTCAATATTTATCTCGGTCTTTTCATTTAATCCGTTAATATTTATATAATCTTTCAACATTTTTAAGAAAACATCCATTTCTTTTTCTATCTCTACATTTTCCATATTAACTTGTGAACGTAATTTCTCCTGTATTGCCACGGTCCCTTCGGTATAAACCCTTTCTACCTTTTCTTTTGTCAATTCAAATGATTCCTTATAATCGGGGATTATACATTTTATATTAAATGTATCCTCCAGTTTGCCTTGCAAAACCTTTTGAGCACTTTCTTCGCCATGCACAATAAAAATATTTTTAGGTTTTTTCTCAATTCTTCTTACAAAATCGATAAGATGTTCCTGATCTGCATGAGCTGAAAAACTGTCAAGCGAATAAACGGAAGCATTGATCTCAATGGGTTCACCTAATATTTTAACTTCGCTTGCACCATCTCTGATCCTTCTTCCCAAGGTCCCTTCTGCCTGATATCCCACAAATACAATAGAGGTACTTGGGTTCCATGCCTGATACTTCAAATGATGTAATATCCTTCCTGCATTACACATTCCCGCAGCAGAAATAATAATTGCCGTAGAATCATCGGAATTTATTGCCTTTGACTCATCGGTTGAGGTGGTAGTAATAAGGTTGGGATAATCAAAAGCCAAAATACCCTTTTTGTAAAGATCCTTTACATTCTCTGAGAAAAAATTGGGATAATGTTCTAATATGGCTTTATATATCTCGGTGGCATTAATTGCAAGAGGACTATCCAAATATGTTTTGATCAAATGTATCTTCCCATCTTCAACTAATTTATTAAGATAATAAAGTAAGAGTTGTGTTCTACCCACAGCAAAGGAAGGAATAAGTATCTTTCCACCGCTAACATAGGACTCTTCAATGATCTTCGCCAATTTTGCTAATGAATCTTCAAGATCGTGTCTCATCCTATCGCCATATGTGGATTCGGTTAACAGATAATCTACATCTGAAAATGAAACCGGTGGATTTAACAAAGGCGTAATTGAACTTCCAATATCACCACTGAAACCTATCTTCAGATCCTCACTTTCAAATAGTATATGTGCCGAACCCAAAATATGCCCTGCATCAAAATATGTTGCTTTTATGCCTTGTCCCAGATCCAGTACTTCATTATAATTTAATCCTTTAAAAAGCGGTAATGCTTTTTCCACATCTTCAATGGTGTATAGGGGATCACGTTTTTCCAATCCTTTTCTCGATCTTTTTTTATTATCCCATTTATTATCCATTTCCTGAATATGAGCACTATCTTTGAGCATAACATTGCAAAGTTCTTTGGTAGCATATGTAGTGTAGATAGTTCCGTTAAAACCATCCTTTACCAATTTCGGGATCAAGCCGCTATGATCAATATGAGCATGAGTCAGTAATAGATAATCAATGGACCTGGGATCAAATGGAAATGGAAGAAAGTTCTTTTCATTGTTTTTTTTACTCCCTTGATGCATACCACAATCAACAAGTATCCTCTTGCCCTTGGTTTCAATTAAATAATTTGAACCCGTAACCTCTTTCGTTGCGCCGAAAAAAGATAGTTTCATATACTTCTCCTAATATGTTAGTGCGTATAATATAATATTTACGCCCATTTTTAATGCTGTATTCCTGACTTTTGCACTGTCAGCAGGATGAACTCCCTGTGAATCCCATCCATCTGAAATATTACAATTATATGTGTAAAGCACCATTAAATTCCCTGCATCATCAAAAATACCATATGCTACCGGTGGTTTGGGATAGTGCATATGGATCTGTGGTATCCCTTTGTCGAACTTGAACCATATATTAAATAATTTAAAATTGTATGGAAGTGGTACCAATTTTTTATTTGGAAAGATCTTCTTTAGTTCAGGACGAATATACTTATCCAAGCCATAATCATCATCAATATACCAAAATCCTCCGCTTTCACAATATTTTTTTAGATTTTCCCGTTCAAGATTTGAAAATACAACCTTTCCATGACCAGTCATAAAAATTATAGGGTAATCAAAAAGCTCGTTGGTATCCGCTTGAACATAAAAATCCCGTGGATCAATTTGCATATGTAATTGCTTGGAAAAATATCTGAGAATATTGGGTATTTCCGTTCTACCATTATACCAATCTCCGCCACCATTATATTTTAAACGCGGGATTGCCAATTGTTCCCCAAAAATATGAGTAAAAATAAGGATAAAAAATAATATTAATAATTTCCTAAAATTCCCCATTTTTTTGCCTTCTTTATACTATGATTAAAAAAAATGACTGACAACGGTAACAATATTACGGTTAGTACAATCATTATTATTAGTTCATTAAATAATTGTTCAAATCCTACTCCTTTTAATAAATTTAATCTGATGGCTTTCAGTGCATAGGTTGTAGGGAAAATATAACTGAATATAATAAGCCACTTGGGAAGTATCTCATATGGGAAATAAACACCGGAAAATAACACATTGGCTTGATTTATCAAAAAAGAAATTGGATTGCCTTTTTTGGTAATTATGATAATACCGGCAGAAAATATTCCAAATGATAGAAAAACAAAAAATGTCAATAATAAAAAGATCAAAGACACATAGGATCTTGCCCATATTATCTTTAAATTAAAAAATAACACTGCAAATAATATGGTGAGAAAAATCCTGAATATTTCATATAACAGGTTGAAGCTCAGCGAACCCAAAAGAAATTCAAATGATGTAATATCCCCTGTTGATAAAAATTCAAATGTTCCTTTCATCTGTTCGCTTCTAATACTGGATACAATGGAATTAAGACCTGTTGCAACCGCTGTTGAGAAGGCAATGCCTATTATGACAAAGGCAAAATAACTATCGGTATATTTTGCAATACTGCCCTTTACAGATATTACCTGTGAAAGAAAATAAAAGATGAACAAGGTGAAGAAAATGGAAATAAATGAAAAGATCATTGAAACGGGATATGAAATAAAGTTCTTCCAATCTCTTTTAATAAAGATCGATATCTTATTCCATCTTATTTTCATCGCCTAATATCCTCGCTAATAAAGATTGAACAATAATATTTTTCAAGCCCTTTTTTATACTAAATCCTTCATTTTTAATTTTCTTTTTTGAAACTATTTCTTCATGATCATTGTAAATAAAATTAATAAATTTTTCCTTTTGGTATTCTTCAATTTCCTTAAATACTTTTCCCTCTTTAAAAATAATGACCTTCTCAATGAAATCTTCAATCTCTTCAATATGATGAGATGTTATGAGAAGATGTTTCCCACTTCCCAAAACCCAGTGTTTTAAAAACTTCAAAAGTTCCTGCCTTGCTCCATAATCAATATTCGAAAAGGGCTCATCCAAGAGTAAGACCTTGGGATCCTTTAAAAACGCTCTTGCTATTTGTGCCTTTGCCTTCATACCGGATGATAGTACCCTAAATGGTTTATCTCTGTATTCATAGAGATCCAATTGCTTTAAAACCTTATCAATATCACTATTAACAATCTTATTCCTGAATATACCCATGAAAAACTGTAGGTTCTCATATAATGTTAATCTAAAATAAAAGCTTCTTTCTTCACTATTTAAAAATGCAATTTTATTTTTAAAATAGGTCTCATCCTTATCTATGTCATTATTATCATAATATATTTTGCCGCTATCTTTTAGTATCAATGTGGTCAAAATCTTTAAAAATGTAGTTTTACCTGCACCATTTCGACCTATTAACGCACAGATCTTATTTTCGGGAATAGTAAAGCTCACACCTTTTAATGCGGGGATTATTTCACTTTTATGTATATTCATACCCTCAAAAAGTTTGATTATTTTATAATCTTTAAAAACATTTTCTATTCTTATCATGCTTTTATAAATCCTATTATTGTTGGAACAATATAAATAAAATTAGGTAAATTCGCTGCTATGAACGGTGGAAGTTTGCCTCTATCCCCAAGATCAAATCCAATAATCATAAAGATATAATAAATAAAAATAAGCGAAATAGACACCAATATTCCTAACGCTTTTGAGCCAACCTTTAATTTCAAAGAAACAAAAAGAGAAATGCCCAATAATGCAAAGACAGAAAGTGCAATGGCAAATCTTTTATTATATTCAACCAAATATCTTGCTTTCTCCTTTTTATTTTTAATACTCTTTAAATGTTGAGATAATTCATTGAGATTTTGGCTGCGTATCCCATATGTATTTAGGCTTGATTGAGAAAGTTTATCAGAAAGATCTATGTTAATGGTAAATTTTTTAAAAAGTCCGTTAATAAGATAATTAGTTCCTTGTAATTTTGAAAAACTTCCGTTTTCAATAATAAATTGATACAAGAATTTATCGGGCGCTTTGAAGAAATGGCCGGTCTTCGCAAAAACATAAAGTATTCCGTCATTTTCCTTCATTTGAATATTTATACCTTCAAGTTTATTCTCTTTTCTGTCATATTTTTTTGTATAGAGGATCAGTTTGTCACTTATTTCATTAAACTTCTTTTCATTTATTATAACCTGCACTTTTTGAGTGAAGGCATTGAAAAGTGTTCTAACATACAATTTATTTGATTTAGGTATAATAAATCCATTAAAGTAGAAAAGAAATATGATCAGGATGGTTGATATTATAAGATAAGATTTGATGATATGCTTTTTTTCAATACCTGCTGTGTACATTGCAATGATCTCTTTATTTTCAGATAAACGTCCGATACTTAGAATCACACCCAAAATAAAAGCCATGGGAATCGCTATTGCTAATAATGCCGGTAGTAAATAAACAATGAGCATAATAATAATGCCGGGGTTAATACCCTTATTTATGATAAGCTCCAGTAATTCACGCAACTTTGAAACAATAAGCAAAGTAGAAAAAAGAGCAATGCCGAATGAGAAAGTTTTTATATTTTCATGTAATAAGTACTTCTCAATGATCGTCATTTATTTCTCCAAAACATTATTTATTATTATAATCTATTTAAGTATAAAATTCAAATTTTTATTTCCCCTAATTCTTTAGCTTTTTTAAGCCATGAGCGAGCTTTAATATTTTGAAATATATTTATGGACTGTAACAAATACTTTTGTGATTGCTCTTTACACCCATTTTTATGACAATATTTAATCAATTTCTCGTAATCTTTAATTGCCTCATCATACTTACCAATAAGATTATAAACCTCGGCACGAGAATGTAAGGCTTTTATTAAGTATTCACCGATTCTCCTATCATAATGCATTTTATAAAAACTCTCTTATTATCATATTAGATTATAGAACTTTTCTCTCCAAAAATCAACTAATATAAGCTAACACAACCATAGAAATGAAGAATAAAAAATTAAAAGAATGTTTGAGGTTTGAAGAAAAAATAGTTTTCAGTACTAAGTCCTAAGTATAAAGTGAAATGTAAAAGAGGTTTGGAACTTAGTCTTTTTCCACTATTCACTATTCACCTTTTACTATTCACTGTATTATAACCTTTGAACAATGAATTTAATAACCACAGAGCAGAATACAATTGACAATTAAAAAAGCAAAAGTCATTGCGAGGGCGAAGCCCATATTAGGGACGTTACCTCGGATGTTTAGGTGCGTCCTGACACACAATTATTTGAAGTCGCAATCTCAAAGCAATGGAATAACCACTGAGCAAAATACAATTGACAATTAAAAAAGCAAAAGTCATTGCGAGGGAATGAAATGACCGTCGCAATCTCATTTCATTCATTCCCGTC
>CAYVPX010000047.1:0-10120 GCA_964453935.1 uncultured bacterium
AAAGATAGTTTCAAAAAAAATTGAACCCGTATCCAGCGAAAATAATACTACTTCAACACCAAGTAAAGGGAAATTTTTGAGTTACAACAAGGTCTTTGTCATTGTTTTAAGTGTTGTGGTTCTAGCTATAACTGTTTTTTTTATTATTAAATAGTTAGGAAAATATTTTGATAAGAGATGGTAAGAACAATTTACAGAGGAGAATTAAATGGATTTGAATTCAATATACAATGAAGCGTTAAAAGATTTAAAAAATATAAAAAGTAAAGGAGCGCTACCTTTAATAAAAGCTAAATATATTGGTAGAAAAGGAAAGATCACCGAATTATTTAAAAAAATACCAACATTACCCAAGGAAGAGAGAAAGGATTTTGGGAAGGGGATAAATGAGATTCAAGAAAAATTGAAAATTCTTTTTGAAGAGTACGAAGAAAAGCTAAGATTAGACACTTTTAGTACAAAATCAGTGGATATAACAAGGGATGCTTTCCCCTTGACCACAGGCAGAACACATATATTAAATCAAACATATGAGGATATTTATAATGTTTTTAAGGTAATGGGATTTACTGTTGTGGAGGGACCTGAGATAGAAGATGAATTTCATAATTTTGAAGCATTGAATTTCCCAAAAAGTCACCCCGCAAGAGATACCCAGGATTCATTTTTCTTCAAAGATGGAAGTTTGTTAAGAACTCATACATCACCTGTACAGATAAGGGTAATGGAAAGCTGGGAACCGCCTTTTGCTGTGATCTCACCAGGGAAATGTTATAGACGTGATACTATTGATGCTTCACACTCATTTATGTTCAATCAAATTGAAGGATTTCTTGTTGATGAAAACATAGGTGTTGCACATTTAAAATCCGTTATAGATATTTTTGTTAAGGAGATCTTTGGAAAAGATGTACGGTTTCGATTTAGACCGCATTTCTTCCCATTCACCGAACCCAGTTTAGAGGTTGATATAGGATGTATCTTTTGCGGAGGCAAGGGCTGTAATGTCTGTAAAAATACCGGTTGGATAGAAATTATGGGAGCAGGGCTCATTGATCCTGCTGTTTTTGAGCATTCCGGCATTGATCCTGAAAAATATTCGGGTTTTGCTTTTGGTATGGGCGTTGAAAGGATTGCTATGCTTAGACAGAATATAAATGATATGCGACTGATCTACGGAAATGATCTTGAATTTTTGAAGCAATTTAAAGGATGAAATATGGAATATAGTTTAAAATGGATTAAAAAATATGTTAATATTGATATAACCCCGCAGGAATTATTTGACAAATTATCAATGTCGGGTTCAGAGGTCGAAGGATATAAAAATCTTTTAACCGAAATAGACAATGTTTATATTGGAAAAATATTAAAAATAGAAAAGCACCCCAATGCAGATAAATTACAGTATTGTGATGTTACAGATGGCAAAGAAACCTTTAAGGTTGTATGCGGTGCTACAAATATTCATGAACAGGATATTGTTCCTCTTGCAAAAATCGGAGCATTACTCCCTGGAGGAGTGAAGATCAGAAAATCAAAGATAAGGGGCATTGAATCGCAAGGAATGCTGTGCTCTCAAAAGGAATTAGGCTTCGGTGAGGATCATTCCGGTATTTTTATATTAAATGATCAATACAAGGTGGGTGAAAATTTCAAAAGCTATTTTGATGACATTATTTTTGATATTGAGGTTACACCAAACCGTCCTGACCTTCTTTCACATATGGGACTTGCAAGAGAAATAGGTGCATTGTTAGGAAAGACCGTAAGAAAACCGAGCATTGCCGAGTTAAGAAATACTATTGATTCTCCTATTAAGGTAAAAATTGATGCTAAGGAAGCATGTTCTCGTTATACATCTGTTTATATTAAGGATATAGTAAATTGCGAATCTCCCGAAGAGATTGCTTCTGCTATAAAATCCATGGGGTTAAATTCAAAGGATCTTTTGATTGATCTCTCCAATTATAATCTTTATGATATTGGCCACCCTACTCATTTTTTTGATGCAGACAAAATTGAAGGTAACATTACCGTAAGATTCGCCAAAAAAGGGGAAAAATGTATAACAATTGACGGTGAAAAAAGAAAATTGATGAATAGGGATCTTGTAATTGCAGATGATGAAAAGGTCATTGCCATTGCCGGTGTAATGGGATGTAAAAATAGTGCCGTCAATGATAAAACAACTAACCTATTTATTGAAAGTGCTATATTTACTCCATCATTTATAAGGGAAACAAAAAAAAGATTAGGTATTATGAGTGATGCGGCATATCTTTTTGAAAGAGGTGTGGATCCCGAGCTCACGATTTTTAGTATTAAAAGATTGGCCTATCATTTAAAACAACTTACCACATTCAGTGCAACAAGCAGTATAATCGATAACTATCCTGTAAAAATGGAAGCTCCCGTGATAACACTAAAAAAGAAAAATGTAGATAAACTTTTGAATATTGATATTGCTCTTAATAAAATAACTGATATATTGCGTTCATTGGGTTATAAGGTAGAAAAACTTATAAACAATGATATAAAGGTAATTGTCCCTTCATTCAGATCATATGATACACTTAGAGAAATTGATCTTATTGAAGAAGTCGGTCGAATATATGGATTTAATAATGTTCCTGAGATTAGACCATATATCAGGGGTGAGATAAAAACGAATAAATTTTGGGATTTTAAATCTCTTGTGAGAAGGTATTTTGCTGCTAGAGGATTTTATGAAACCATGACCTTTAGCTTAATTCACGAAGATCATATTAAAAGATTAGGTTATCAAGGACATATAATGGAATTGTCAAATCCATTAAATATTGAACAAAATATATTTTCACCCTGGATCTTTCCGAGGTTACTGGAAGTATTAAAAAATAATATAAAATACAAAAATAAAAATATACGATTATTTGAAATGAGCCATATCTATGACGGAGAAGAAAAAGAAGCGATTTCATTTTTATTATATGGAGATCAAAACATATCTAATTGGGATAATAAAACCAGCAAAGAGATGGATATATTTTATTTAAAAGGCGAACTTCAGGCATTCTTTGATTATTTTGGAGCAGATAGTATAATGTTTAAAAATGATGAGATGCCGTTTTTGGTGAAAGGTAATGCCGGAAGTATTTACAAAGGTGAGGAGAAAATTGGATTCATAGGAATGCTTTCTCCTGAATTTTTACCTTCAAAACGTATAGAAAGACCTGTTTATATTGCGGAATTATTACTTGCCCCTCTATTCTCCGGAGAAATTAATAAATACTCTCCCATATCACAATATCCCGCTATTGAACGCGACATTTCCGTGATTTTTAAAAAAGATATGGAAATTGAGCAGATAAAACGCTTAATAAAAAAGAATGGAACAGTAAATTTACGGGAGATCAATTTAATGGATGTTTATGAAATAAATAAAGATGAAGATGCCTTAATGTTCAGACTCATATTTCAGTCGCAGAAAAAGACGCTAAATGATAAAGAAATAGAATATTTTATGAACAAGATTCTAAAATCACTTGAGGTGGAGCTAAATGGTAGAATTAGACAATAAAGCAGAAGAAACCTTTAAACATATTGTAAAAAATCTATATTCTTATTTTAAAAGAGTCGATAAGATTAGGAACAAAAACCGACATTTGAAAAATGAACTTTTACATATTAGAAAAGAACTGGTGGAGGTTCGTGAGTTTTTAGAAGAGGTGAAGAAAAAAGATGACACTAAAAAAGATTAACATCGGGTCTATTTCATTTACACTAAATTGTAAAACAAGCGAGACCGAAAGAAAATTAGAACAAATTCAGAAATTTATAGAAAATAAGATAAAGATCATGCAAAAGAAATTACCAAACCAAGATTTTGATTATATACTTGCAGCCATGGTCCTTGAGATATTGGATGAATATTGGACTTCTATTAAATCTGATAAGAAAATAAGCAATAAAGGTTCATTAGTTGATAAAATGGATATTTTAAATGAGAAAATAAAGGAAAAAATAGAGGAATTAGATGAAAACATGGGTAAATTTTAAAAAAATTGGGAACTTTTTTTCTTGTCCTTTAAGATATAAAAAATTATATCTGTCGGGGAGGAGTAAAGGTTCATGGACTCCTAACAGCAATATTGAAAATCTTAAAAAGAACATTGTGAAGATCTTCAAGGAAAAAACAAAGTTCATTAGTGGCAGAAAACCAAATGCCTATGATAATATTGATTTTCAAGAGGGAAAGCTCAATGAGGATTCTTTGAAAGAATTTCAAGGGCATTTGGAACTTTTTCAAAATGAACATAAGCTTTCTGATATTACCATTTATTCAAAGCCGCTTTTTTTGGGATATAATGATAATATAGGTCTTTTTACGAATATTGATTTTACTATTAGGATCAATTCACAGCTTACTGCTGTTATCTTAGAATTTTATGGATATCAAAAGAGTAAAGATACAATTGGGGATAATAGAGAACATTTTTTTAATTCATATGTAATCAATGAGAAGATCAAGGATGTAAAAAATATACTATATATTTATCCTAATTTTAATAATATTCTTCTTGTTCCTATTAATAAGACTGATATTGAGCAAGGGAAAAAGGATGTTGAAAATTTTATTTTTTCCTTGAATAATTCTGATTTTAAGTCAAAAGCCGGTGGTTTTTGTGATTATTGTGATTTTCAGGAAGAGTGTCCTTCTTGGAAAGGCTACCCCTTTGAATTGAGCAAAGAAAAAAGGCGTGAACTTTTCAGATTGAGCTATTCAAAACTCGATGTCTTCAAAAGATGCCCATTCTCATATAAAAAGATATATGTAGAAAAAATACCACAGAGAAGCCGTGATTTTTTCAGTGTTGGCACTACAATACATAGCGTTATGGAAGAGGTTGAACAACTGGAATCTCAGCCTACAAAGGATGAAATACATGAACTTTATTTTAAACATTGGCAATCCAAAGGATTTATTGATGAAACGGATGAGGCAAAGCAAAAAGATGACGCTTGGGTATGGTTTAAGAAATATTTGGAAGAAATGGTTCTAAACCCCTTTAAAAAGGCGCTTTACACAGAACTTTATTTCCAGTTCTCCATAGAACAAAAGGTTATGTTCAATGGATTTATTGACAGGATAGATAGATTGGAAGATGGTACCTATGAAATAATTGATTATAAAACTGAGGATTCTCTGCGTTCTCAAGATGAGGTTGATAATGATATGCAGCTTTCCGCTTACTTTTGGGCAGCAAAGAAGCTTGGGATGAATGTTTCAAAATTAAGTCTTCATTTTGTAAGATTTCAAAAGATAGTATCAACGACAAGAACAATGGAGGATATTAATAAATTTGAAAACACCGTATCACATTGGACTGATAAAATTTTAAGTGAAGAAGATTATTTACCAAAAGAAAATAAATATTGTAATCATTGCGATTTTAGAGATATCTGCCCACTTTTCAAGAAATGAGTATTGTTTTAAAATCGTTTAAAAAAGAAAAAATCCCCAATATACCAGATATAATATCTGATCTTCTAAATATTCGCGGTATTTATTCTAAAAAGGAGATTGAAGATTATTTCTACCCTAAGTTGGTGAAATTATCCAAATCAGAAAATATTGGTGAGCTTATAAAAATAAAAGGGGAAATACAAAATATAAAAAAGAATGGAGAAAAAATTGCTATATACGGTGATTATGATGTTGATGGTATTACTTCGTCTGTTATTTTAGCAAATTTATTTGAGAAATTGGGAATTGAATATTATATTTATATACCCAATAGATTTGATGAAGGATATGGTATTTCAAAATATGGAATTGATGAAATTGCAAAATTGGGTTTTAAATATATTATTAGTGTCGATTGCGGTATCACCTCATATGATGAGGTGGAATATGCTAAATCAAAGAATATTGAAATTATAATAACCGACCATCATGAAATATCCGGTAAAATACCTGATACATTGATATTTAATCCTAAACTTTATGATAAATCCTATAATTTTTATGATCTGGCAGGTTGCGGCGTTGCTTTATTTTTATTCATGACTTTTTTTCAACGTGTTGATGATCTTCTTAAAAAAATGTTTGCCTTTGCCGCTATTGGCACAATTGCTGATATTGTACCAATACGTGGGGACAATAGAATAATTGTTAAATTGGGGCTTGATGCTCTGAATAAAATGGATATTGCAGGTATTAAGGCGTTAAAAAAAGTTGCAAAGATAGAGGATCAAAAGATATCCTCGTATCATATTGGATTTGTTATAGGTCCCAGGATCAATGCGGGTGGCAGGATGGAAACTGCTAAATATGGTGTTGAACTTTTATTGGGGCATAATGTTGATGATAATGCAAAGATTTTGAACGATTTGAATAATGAGAGGAGAAAGCTACAAGAAAATATTTATAATCAAGCAAGGAAAATGTACGATGAAAAAGATCCTTCTATTATCCTTTATTCTAAGAATTTTAATAGAGGAGTTAATGGTATTGTTGCATCAAAATTTGTAGAATATTACCACCGCCCTGCAATTATCTTAGAAAATATAGACGGGATATTATATGGTTCGGGACGCTCTATTACCGGAATTGATATTATGAGCATCATTGGTTCATTGAAAGATCTTCTTATATCCGGCGGCGGGCATGAAATGGCTTGCGGGATAACCTTGAAGCAGGAAAACGGTGAGGAATTTAAAAATAAATTTAATAAGATCCTGAAAGATAAGTATTCGGATCAATTAAATAATAAAGTATATTATGCTGATATTCCTTTGACTCTAAGGGACTATAATAGGGATATTGAGAATTATTTGAATATGATGGAACCCTTTGGGATCGGTAATCCGAAACCGAAATTTCTTTTTAAAAATATAAGAGTTTTAAATGATGTTATAATGCTGAAAGGAAAGTATAAAAAATATAATATTTCACAAAATGACCTTATTTCTGAAATGCTTGATTGGCGCGGTAAAACAAATTTTAGAAAAAATGATACAATTAATGTACTTGCATACCCGAAATTTAATACATTTAGAGGAGAAACTAAGGTTATATTGGAATATATTGCACATTAAATATTTTGGCAAACTATTTGCATTATATAAGTTGCAGGAATGCAAAATATGATAAATAAGATATTATTGCTTACCCTTAATTCTGAAACAAAGAAAAAATGTATGTTAAATATTGACTTAAAATCCAATAAAATATATAATTTTAAAAGTTATATAAAAGGTGGAATATTAGAGAATGGTAATTTTATGAAATTTGTAATGATATACAAATTATTATTTGAAAATTATAAAAGGAGTTCATTATGAAAAGAACTGTACTACTTCTTATGATCTTTGCACTTGTGTTTTCGGCTTATGCGAATTACTACAAGGATTATAATGCCGGTGTAAATTACAAAAAAATGAAAAAATACGCCACAGCGGAAAAAAGTTTTATAAGTGCTTTATCGGATAAACCTGATTTCACACCGGCTATGTGGGGATTGGTTGAAATTTACAGTTTGAGAAGACAAAAAGAAAAAGCATTTAAAGAACTGGACAATATCATTGCTGTAAAACCAAAGGATAAAAAAGCTTATTTGATAAAGGCAAAAATGCTCATGGCAGTATCGCGAAATAAAGAAGCCAAGTATTTTATTGATAAATTACTGGAAATCGATCCAAAAAATATTGATGGAAAAATACTATCTGCAGAGATGCTTTCCCATAATGGACATAATAATGAAGCAATTACCCAATTAGAAAATATTGCTAAGGCGCATAACGACAGGGCTGGAGCTCTATATAAGGAAATTGGTGATATTGCTTTTAGAAACCTTAGAGATTATAATAAATCTATTAAATATTATAATTATGCCTTATCAAACAAGGTTGACAATAAAAATTATATTAATAAAAAAATTGCATATTGTTATTTTTTGCAGCAAGATTGGAAAAACGGTATTGCATATATTAACAAATTAGGAAAAAATGTTATTGGTTCCGCTGATCTGAAATGGTTAGGTCTTGCCTATGAAAAAACAAATGATCTTAATAATGCAATTAAATATTATGAAATGCTTTACAGTAAGAAAAAACCGCAAGATATTGCAATAAAACTTTCCGATCTTTATAAAAAGGTCGGGAATACCCAAAAATACAAGTATTATTTAAATATTGCACAGAACAGTACTTCCATAGATTATAAAACTGCTTATAAATTAGGTTACCAATTGTTAAAACAAAAAAAGTATGCTGCTGCAATAAAGCAGTTTGAGAAATCTATTGCAGGTAAAGATGACTTTTACGGCTCATGGTATGCAATTGGTTTTGCCCAATACAAATATGGTCAAAAGAACAGAGCGTTACAATCATTCTTAAAAGCTGAGAAATTGAACCCAACCTATGTTTACACATTGAGATATATTGCCATGATATATGATAATAATAAGAATTTTAATAAGGGACTGGAATATTGGCGAAAAATTGCAGGTTTACAGCCCAATGATCCTGAGGTATATTATTTCATCGGCTTGGATGCAGGTGAAGTCAAGGATTATTCTACTTCTGCCGCTGCAATGCAAAAAGTTCTACAAATGCAACCCAAAAATAAGGATGCTTGGTATAATCTAAGTGTTGCATATGAAAATCTTAAGAAACCAAATTTAGCAGCTTCCGCTTTGGAAAAATATAATGCATTAGGGGGTAAATAATGGGACTTGGCTTAATCATTGTTATAGCAATTGTAGTAATTTTAATTTTCTGGTTTATCGGTGTATATAATGGATTGATCATATTAAAAAACCGTGTTAAAAATGCTTGGTCGCAAATTGATGTACAACTAAAAAGAAGACACGATCTTATTCCAAATTTAGTTGAAGTTTGCAAGGGGTATATGAAACATGAAAGAGAAACGCTGGAAGCCGTTACAAAAGCAAGGCAGCAAGCAGTGAACATTAATACTGATAATGTTAAAGAACGAGCACAGATTGAGAATATGCTTTCACAAACCTTAAAAAGTTTATTTGCCGTTTCTGAAAACTATCCCAATTTAAAAGCAAATGAGAATATGATAAAATTACAAGAAGAATTAACACATACTGAAAATAATATATCTTTTGCAAGACAGCATTATAATGATATGACAATGACATTTAATACGAGAAAACAACAATTCCCAGCCATTATTGCTGCAAACATGCTTCATTTTAAAGATAGGGATTTTTTTGAAGTTGAAAATGAAGAGGAAAAGAAAGCACCTAACGTTTCATTTTAAGAGATAGAACATGTATGATTTAATAGCAAAAAACAAAAGGAGTTCTTGGCTTTTAGTTATTTTGCTTACTTTAGTTCTTGTGGCTTTTGGAGGTTTCTTAGGTTATTATTTTAAAAATATTTGGCTTGGTGTCATATTTGCTATTGGTTTTGCATTTTTAACCGGACTTTTAGCATATTATAGTGGTGATTCCATAATTCTTGGCGTATCAAAAGCGAAAAGGATTGAGAAAAAAGATGCTCCACAGCTTTGGAATGTTGTAGAAGAGTTAACCATTGCATCTGGTTTGCCCATGCCAAAAATATATTTAATTGATGATACCGCACCTAATGCTTTTTCAACGGGAAGAGATCCAAAGCACGCTTCTGTTGCGATTACAAAGGGACTTATAGAAAAGTTAAATAGAGAAGAACTTCAAGGTGTAATGGGGCATGAACTTTCACATGTAAAGAACTATGATATACTTTTTGGAACTATGATCGCAGTGATGGTGGGTACTATTGTTTTACTTTCGGATTTCTTTTTAAGGAGCTTTTTCTGGACAGGCGGTCGCCGTCGTTCTTCAAGTAAGAGCACAGGAAATTCCAGCGTAATATTCCTGATTATCGGTCTTGTTCTTGCTATTATTGCACCGTTATTAGCAAAGATTATTCAGTTTGCTGTTTCAAGGCAAAGGGAGTATCTTGCCGATGCATCGTCGGCGAAAATGACAAGAAATCCATTAGGACTTGCTCATGCTTTGGAAAAAATTTCCGAAGATCCCGAACCATTGGAAGTGGCAAATAAGGGAACTCAGCATCTTTATATCGTAAATCCTCTTAAAAAAGTTAGTGAAAAATCGGG
>CAYVPX010000048.1:0-10106 GCA_964453935.1 uncultured bacterium
TTCTTTGGTTTTGATGTTTTTGAATCATCTTTCTTAATTTCTTTTTTTATTTTTTTGCTTTTCGTTTTCTTATCATTTTGTTTATTCACTTTTTTTTGATTAGAATGTTCCGGTTCTTTCTCTGTTATTTTGCTCTCTTTTTTTGTTGGTTTATCTTTATGTTCAATTTTTATTTTATTGATAATATCTTCTTCTGCTTCATTATTTTTTATTTTTGGTATTTTACGCTTTTTTAATGTGATTGCATCCACGGGGCAAACAGACGGACAGAATCCGCAACCGAAACATTTTTCTTCATCTACATAGACCTTATTATCTTCCGGATAAATTGCTCTATGGCCACCTTGCTTACAGGCAATGTAACAAATCTTACATTGAATGCACTTATTTTGATCAATATTAGCTACCGGAGCATCCTCTTCTTTATAAGGAATATCTTCATGTTGAACAATATATGGCAATGCTTTTCCTACAATACGTGTAACATCCTTAAATCTTCTTCTTCCAATAAAATTATACATACCTTCAAGCATACCGTCAATAATCCTAAAGCCATAATGCATTGCTTCTGTTCCAACCTGAACCAATGAAGCACCAGCCATCATAAGCTCAATAGAATCTTTATAATTTGAAACACCGCCAACGCCTATAACAGGTATTTTAACATTTTTCGCAACCTGAACAATATTTTTCAATGTAATAGGCTTTACCGACACACCGGTAATTCCCGCAAAGCTGCTATAACCATTAATATTGGGCAAAGGTCTTGATTTCTCAATGTCAATGCCTATGAGTCCCAAAACAGAATTAGAAATGATTACAGCATCACCGCCACCGTTTTTTACTGCCTGTGCAATTTCTGATATATCTGTTATTTGCGGAGTAATTTTAATTAGAACAGGTGTATTTTTAGCCGCACTTTTTACCCATCCAGTTGCAATTTCAGTGGCTTTTGCAGATTGAGAAAGCATTTTTCCGGGATCTTCACCGATATTTCCCTGTGGGCAGGAGAAGGAACACTCAATCATATCTGCTCCTGCTTTTATAAGTTTTCTAGTAAGAATTTGCCATTCTTTTTTATCTTTTCCCATTATACTTGCAATAATAACCTTATTGGGATATTCTTCTTTTATATTCTTTATCATGGCTTCAACTTTATTTACAGGGTGTTCAGATATAAGATCAATATTTCCCAATGTCATTAAATTTTTATCACGATATTTTAAACCATGCATCATGGGATATTTTAAATCAACTTCATTTTCTTCAACGGAGGTAGTTTTAATAACCGCACCTGCCCATCCTGCTGCAAAAGCCTCTGAAAGCATGTCCAAATCATCAGTAGAGGGAGTAGCAGCTAATACATATGGATTGTCAAATTTAACCCCCAAAAATTCAAATGATAATTTTTCTTTATAATCTTTCATAATGATCTCCTAAATATCTTCCATAATGATATTAACAACCTCTTTTGCCATATTCACTGCTTCTACAACAGTACCGCCCCCATTAATAATATCCCCGATGAGGTACACATTGTCAATTGAGGACTGATAATCTTCACCAATCTCGGGAAGAGTCTTACCCATTTCTACACCTAACTTCTTAAAAAATCTCGTTTCTACTTCTAAACCAACGGCAAAAACGATAGCATCACAACTAACCTTGAAGTTAGAACCCTTAATAGGTACCGGTTTAGGTCGTTTGCCGGGAACTTCTTCCAATCTATTCTGAATAAATTCAATGAAAAGCTCTCCTGCATTATTTCTTGTGATCCTAAGGGGGGATGATAGGTAATTCATACTTATGCCGGCATTATCGGCATTCTCCAGCTCTTCTTTAGAAGCAGGCATTTGTTGTCTTGATCTTCTGTAATAAATGCTGACCTTGTTGGCAGTTTTAAACCCTTGGATTGCACAATCCATGGCAACATCTCCACCGCCAATGATAACAATATGATTTCCTAATTTTATAGGATTTTTTTTCTGCATCATTTTTAAAAATTCATCTGCAAAGAAAACATTCTTATGTCCAATCCCCATCATTTTTATAATTTTTGAACGTAATCCGGTGGCAACAATAATAGCATCATAGAAATTTAATATTTCTTTCCAATTAGGCTTTTTGGGCAATTCTGAATTATATTTGATCTCAACAAATTTATTTTTTAAGATCGTAGTGAAATCTTTTTCTTTGGCGTTATCTGAAAGTCTTTCAAAAGGCAATGTTTTATTTAGTACGCCACCATAGATCTTCTCCTTTTCGTATATTGTAACCTTAACGCCAGATCTTGCTAAAAACTCTGCTGCTGCTAAACCAGCAGGCCCAGCACCAATAATTGCAACCTTTTTCCCTTTAAATATTACCTCTTCCGTATCATAATCAAAAGTTGTGGCATATTGCTGCAAAAGGGGAATATTAATAGGTTTCCCCATTTTATTCATTGTACATGCCCCTACACAAAGTTCTTCAACAGGGCATATCTCGCTACATATGGCACCAAGTGGATTTTCTTCATAAATCAACCGTGAGGCTCTTGCTGGGTCATCTTCCCTGATCGCTTTAATAAATTCAGGGATATTGATATGCGTAGGACATTCTTTAATACATGGTGCATCATAACAATACAAGCATCGATCCGCCTCATTTTTAATGTTAATTCTTTCTTTTTCCGTATATCTCATATATCACCTCTTGACCTATTTAAAAAATTAAATTATAATTTAATATAAAAATAAAAAAAAATCAAGTGAAAATTAAATTTTTTTTCGCTCCCTTATTTTTTTATAACAAAGGATTTGTATGATATTGATAATAACCCATGACTCAGCCGATTTTGACGCTATTGCTTCCTCAAGCCTTTTAGGGAAAGTTTTTCCCAATAGTTATATATTAAAACCAATGAGTTTTGAAGAACCCGTGCTGAATTTTTTAAAAAAAAATCCATTGAGCATCCCATTCGTTAATAGAAAAGATCTAAAAAATTGGAATATAGAAAAAATAATATTTTCCGATTGTGATGTAAACAATGAACTTCTGGAACATTTACATTTAAAAAATATCCCCATAGAAGTTTTTGATCATCATTCTACCAAAGGATTCGGAAGCAATGTTTCTCTTGTATTATCACTATTTAAAAATAAATTGAAAAACATAAATCGTGAGGAAGCATTGCTCTCCCTTCTTGGTATTTATCAAGACACAGGGAATCTTACCTATGAATCTACTAAGCCGGCAGATTTTAGTGCCAGTTCATTTTTTCTGCAATTTAAACCCCAGATACATAGAATCCCTTATTATATTAAATTGTTTGAAATTGATATTAAAGGAATATCTATTATTAATGAAATAATTGAAAATGGTGTGATAATAGGTCCCAGGTATTTTCAGATCATGGTCTCTCATTATAATAGCAGCATGTACTACTTTGGTCATTCTCTCTTACTCAATCACTTAATAAATTTGCTGAACCTTAAAGGAATACTTGTTCTTTTTATTTTTAAAAATAAGACATTTTTAACGGGTAGATCTTCTACTAATAATATAGATATAAATACTATTCTTAACAAAATAAAAAAAGGTAAAGGCCATGTGATGGCAAGTACTAGAATATTAAAAAAGGGAAACGAACATGATATTGAAAGGGAAATTAAAAATATTGTTAGTGAATTTATATTTACAAAACCAATTGATTTTTACCTTAAATATATTGATATAAAACCATATTTGCTTAATAAAAGCTATGAAGAATTTATTTCATCAAAAACTTCCCTTTGGAATTACTATGATAATTATGTAAAAAATTCTATTTTGACAATACAGTATAAAAGTCGTTTTTTATCCCCGAAAATCTACAAAGTACTTTTACCCAAGATCTTGACCGATACGATCCTCATACCTCAAAGACAAAGGAAAAAACATCCGATTTTACTATCATTTAAGAAATATTTTTCCAATTATTTCTCATCAGATATTTTAAAATTATTTAGCAATATTTCAAATATTGCCATGAATAATAGGATAGAGGTCTATCTTGTAGGCGGTATTCCCCGCGATCTTTTAATAGCAAAATTGAATGCTAAAAGCAAGATCGCCATAGAAGAATTGGATTTCGTTATTTCAAAGGGAAATGCAATAGATTTTTCAAAGATATTAAATGAACAATTAAAGGGTAAATTATATTTCTATGAGGATTTTCATACTGCCACTATAAAATTAAATAATATTTCTCTTGATTTTGCTACAGCAAGAAGCGAGATCTATACGAAACAGGGCGGTCTTCCTAAGGTTGAGCACACCGACCTTTACAATGATCTTAAGCGGCGAGATTTCACAATAAATGCCATTGCCATAAGTTTAAATAAAAAAAGTTTCGGGCATATAATTGATTATTTCGGTGGACAATTGGATATTAGAAAAGGCTACTTGAGGATACTCCATCAAAAATCATTTTTTGATGACCCTACCAGAGTTCTGCGAATGATAAGGTTTAAGAATACATTAAATTTCAAGATTCAGGCAAAAACGGAAAAACTGCTTCAATTTTCACTTAATTTCGGAATTTTTCAAAGCGTAAAAGGTGTTAGATTGACCAGAGAGCTTTCACAATTATTTCAAAATGACCCCTTAAAAAGTATAGAGGAGTTAATACATTATAATTTATTATTTGAATTATTTGGTATTGAAAATATTGATCTTTTACGAATAAGATTATTAAATTCATCCATAAATTGGCTTCAAATTTTGAAACCTGAGTTGCATATTAAAAAATATTTAATAATTTTTGGTTATATTTTCAGAATTAGTAAAAATATGAACAGCGATCTATTCATATTTAAAAAAAGGGAACAACAAATAACAAAAGAGATAATGTCCGTTAAAATTCCTAAATTTCTCAGTGCCTCTTCCAGATATACTACTTTTTACAAATATTTCGGGAAATTGTCAATTGAAACAATGTTATTTATCATCGTGGAAATTAAAGAAAATATGAGAGAACATTATATTAAGTTCCTGTTAAAATTAATACAGACCAAACCACTTCTTACCGGTGGAGAAATATTTAAAATGGGTATTAAAGGTGTAAAGATAGGACAAACTCTTGAGAAACTGAAGAGATTACAATTAGAAGGGAAAATTACATCAAAAGATGATGCAAAAAACTACATAAAACGTCTTCTTAATGGAATATAGATCATTTTACCAGGTCGAACCCTTCGGGGATTGGTAATGGAATTAATTTTCATTAAGGTAATATACCCTATCTTAAATCTTCTTGAAATACCATAAATTGTATCTCCTTTTACCATTTTTACAAGGATCATTTTATTGATATTACCGTGTTTATTTTGTATCTTCTTTGCTAAATAGTATTTGCTTATGGGAATAACAATATTGTTTTCATTTGAAACCACATAATTTATCTTAAATTGTGGATTTAATTCTTTTAATTTATGATATCTTATATTTAATTTTTTCGAAAGTTCTGATAAGGACCACTTCCCTTTAATTTTAACGACAACATAATTTTCCCCTACATTAGTTTTCAAAGGAAGTCTATCGTTATATAATTGTATCAAAGCCTTTATTTTAAGGAGAAATTGACGACTTTCTCTTGGAAATTTCGAAAATCCCCTTATATATCCAAATTTATTAATAATCCTTTTTGTGCCATATTCTCCGTAATTATAAGCCAATATTACTAATTGCCAATCTTTTAAATAAGAATATAAATATTTAAAATATTTTATTGCAGCATTGGTAGAAAGGTACATGTTCACACGATCATCCGTGCTCCAATTGATATTAAGCCCGTAAATTCTTCCGGTATAGCTCATAAATTGCCACATCCCCATGGCTTTAACCCTGGATCTTGCATGATTATTCAAAAAACTTTCAACAAAAGCAACAAAAGCTAATTCTTGAGGTAAACCCGCCTCTCGTAATCGCTTTCTGAGGTAATTTAAAACAGGTAAGCGTTCTTTTAAAACCTCTATTTGTCTGCGTCCACCTCTGGTGTTATTAAAGAAAATTTTCCACTTTTTTACACCCTTTGATTGGGAATATAAGTCGTATAGGGGATCATTCTTTATCAAAAGTTGTGTGGTTTTATCCAAAGTGAAATCAAACTTTAAATCATCGAAAATCGGTTGATAGTTAAAAGAAAAATTTCTATATACGAAATGTGGTGCTAAACATGAGTTAAGACTGACTACTACTATTAACAGCGGCAATAGCACTATTAATTTTGTCAATAAACTCCTTGTTTTTTGCATATTTTTTTGATATTTCAAGCTCATTTTTTGCCTCTTTTTTCCTATTCATATACAAATTTGAAAGCCCAATAATATAATGAGACAGAGCAAAAAGAGAATAAAAATTATCCTTTTGCGGAATTTGCTCCAAAGCAATTTTTTCATTAATTATTGCATCTTCATATTTTTGCATTTTCATCTGGGCATATCCCAGATTGATATAAATGTTGAATTTCTGCTGTAATTTATCCGAGTTCAACAAATCGGTATAAATTTTTTCAACCTCTTCAAGTTTCTCTTCCTTTTCCAATAAAACAGAAGCAAGATTGAAATTTATTATATTTTCATTTTCTTTATAATCCTTTAATAACTTGTTATAATGTTTGATTGCGCCATCAAAATCATTATTTAAAAATTTAGTATATGCCCACATCATCTCAACATTAAATGTTTTATGACCTAATTCATCATTTCTTTCGAAAAAATCCAATGCTTTTTGAAAATCCCCGGAAGCTAAAACAAGATTTATTAATGATAAAAATTTAGTTTCATTAAATTTCATTTTTACCTCTTTTTCAAGGACATGTATTGCATCATCTCTTCTACCGTTTTTGTTTAGACGATCCACTTCTTTTAAAATACTCTCCATGTGTTTTCTTTTATACATGCCATAAAGCATATATATTAATAAAACAAACAGTGCTAAAACAATAAGTAGTCCGACAATCTGTATAATACTCATTTGTTATTATAACATTTTTTTCTATGATTACAAAATAAATATTGAGATAATTTGAAAAAAAATGTAAAAAAATATACAATAAAAACAAATGGGGATGTAGCTCAGCTGGGAGAGCGACGCGTTCGCAACGCGTAGGCCGCCGGTTCAAGTCCGGTCATCTCCACCATTGAAATAAATGATACAACTTTTTTGTATAATTCAAAAATAGGAGTCATTATGAAAAACATGGTGAGCAAATTCAAAGGCATTTTTCAAGGATATGGCGATTTTAAGTTTACATTTACACTATCCAATTGGCAAACTGATTTTTACAGATTTTTCAGAAGTATGACCAATTATAATATTTCTAAAAATTCCTTGACCTTAGAAGCAACTGTTTATAAGGGTAAAAAATCATATTCCTTTGAAATATCAGAACCCAATGGGGATAAATTAAAAGAAAAGCTGGAATTTATCAATAAGATCATAGACTCTCTTCCGGAAGATCCGGATTTTGTTGATATTGAAACAGATACTATTGTTAAAGCATTAGGGGATATTCGAAATAATATTTCAGAAGTTACCCTTTCAAAAAAGATAGAGATCCTGAGTTCCCTTGCCGATAAAGTGAAAAAATACGACCATGAGATTTATGGAACATTCATTACTAACTATGTTGATATTCATATTGTAAATTCAAATGGGATCAATAAGCATTATGCTCTTTCTCCAATTATGCTGGATGTAAAATCCATGTCTAATAAAAATATGGCAAGTGTTATTGAATCCTTTGGAGGTATTGATTTTAATAACTTCAATTATGATGAATTTGAAAAGAGGTTATTAAATAAAGTAGATCTCTCTCAAATGGATGTTATAAATATTAAACCGGGAAAGTACCCCGTTATCTTATCCCCCGCGGCAATAGGTGAATTTATTTCGTATCTTGGTCATACCGCAACTGGGAGAAGCATTGATACAAAAGAATCCTATTTCTTGGATAAAAAGGGAAAGCAGGAATTTCCTGAATACATAAATTTGTCAGATGAGCCGTTGAATAATGAAACGATTCCATACTATTATAATCAGGAGGGGAAAACCTTATCAAATCTTAATATCATTAAAAAGGGAATTTTTGAAAATTTTATGGTCGACAGTTATTATGCCAATAAATTGAAAATGGAAGAGAACGGAAATATGGGAACCAATCTTGTTTTACACGGTGGAATGGATGAATTGCCTGATATGATCTCTAATATTGATAAAGGTTTGTATATTTCCAAACTACACTATATGAATTTTATGAACCCTAAAGAAACCACGGTTACCGGGCTAACGCGGGACGGTACTTTTTACATAGAGAATGGTAAGGTAAAAAATACTGTTGTTAATCTGAGGTTTACGGAAAGTATAGTTGGAATTCTTAAGAATATTATTATGCTTGAAAATAAATTAACGCCGGTTCCCAGCTCTACAAATTATGGGAATTTTTTCATTTTTAGCCAATTAATGCCGCATGTATTGGTAAGGGATTTTACCATAACATCATCTACCAACACATTATAGGAGAGTTATATGAAGAGTTTAATGGAACAAATAATAAATAAATTAGATGGTATTGCAACATTTTCTGATGTAAGAATAACAAAAACGGATCAAGAAAATATATTTTTCGAACGCGGTAACCTCAAAACGGTAAGCAATAGTTTGGATGAGTATCATATTGGGATCCGTGTTCTTATAAACGGTACTTGGGGTTTTGCATCATCAACTGAGATCAAAAAAGAAAAGGTGGATCAACTTATTAAGAAGGCAGTTAAAAATGCAAAAGAAGGGAGTTTATTTAAGGATGATAAGATTTATTATATCCCCCGGAAACCATTTGTAGGAGAATATATCTTTGTACCAAAAAAAGATCCCTTTAAGATGGACCTTTTTGAAAAAATTGAATATATGCAGAAGATTGCAAAAAATATGGTTGGAAGAGAAAAGATCGTTTATTCCATGCTCTTTGCACATTTCTACAAGCAGGAAAAGTACTATGGAAACACAGAGGGAACGTATTCTCACACAGTACTATACGATGTGAGACCTTCAATGATGGTAACATCCTTTGACGGGAAAAGTGTTCAAACAAGAACTTATCCCGGCAACATGCCAGGTCGTCGAGGCGGTTTTGAAGAGTTTGAGAAATTTAATTTCTTAGAGAATAGTGAGAAGATCATTAAGGAAGCAGTAGATCTTTTAGATGCACCATACGTTAAAGAAAAAAATGCAGATATTATTATAGGCGGAAGTCAACTGGCTTTACAATTACATGAATCGGTCGGTCATGCAAATGAGTCAGACAGGATATATGGTATGGAGTTATCTTATGCAGGAAAAACCTTCGTGAAACCGGAATACATAGGAAATTTTAAATACGGTTCTGATATTCTAACAATTTACTCAGATGCCAGTGATAAAAGGGGGCTTGGCTACCACCCGGTAGACGACGAAGGTATCCCCTCGAGAAGAGTTGACATTATAAAGAACGGTATATTGGTTGATCAGCAGACATCCAGATTTACGGCGGCAAAATTAGGACTTGAACCTTCTTCAAATATGAAGGCAATGAACGCCGGCGATTTCCCGTTGATAAGAATGACAAATCTCTGTATTGAACCGGTGAAAGGGAGTTTAGATGAACTTATAAAAAATACTGAAAACGGATATTTGATTGATTACACAAAGACATGGTCAATAGACGATAATAGAAATAATTTTCAATTTACAACGGAGATCGGTTGGAGAATCGAGGATGGTGAAATAAAAAATATTGTAAAAGAACCTACATACTATGGTATTACAAAGGACTTTTGGAATTCATGCGACGCCATTTGCGGTGAGGAAGAATGGGAGATGCATGGAACCTTTTATTGCGGTAAGGGTGAACCGGGGCAATTAATGCATCTCTCTCACGGGGTATCGCCAGCACGATTTAAAAATATTTCAATGTTACCCAAAGAGTAGATTTTAAAAATATTATAATATTATTAAAATATATAAATTATAGTATGTTCGCAGAGATTATTTTTTTTTAAAAATGTGAAAAATTTCTCAATATTTCTATTGACTTTAAAATTTAAAAT
>CAYVPX010000049.1:0-9947 GCA_964453935.1 uncultured bacterium
GTGAGTGACCTTGCACTTCTGCATTTCACTTTATGATTGTTTGTACAGGAAAAATTACATTTCAAGACATTATTCTCGCCACTTTTGACTTCTAAAAAAAAGGACGGTGGTAGAAAAGTAGAATTTTTATATTTCATCTTCACCTCTTAATTTATTATACATCATTTTAAATTATTTCCAAAATTGTTTTTTCTATTGAAATATTTAATAATCTCAATAATTGAAATAAAAATCCATAGCCCCCCCAAAACAAATAAATATTTAGAATCTTTTGAATATACATTGAATAATAACGGTATAAGTATACTAATTATACCAAATATGAAATAGATTATGATAACCCAAATATTTTTGTAAATTTTTATTTTTTCTTCATTTATTATTTTAGAAAAAGAATTTTGTAATAAACTAATTAAAAATGCTAATGTTAGCATAAAAATAATCCTTAAATTCATGGGCTTTATTGAGAAAAATATAATAAATGTCAAGACACCCAATAAAGTCATTGCTAAATCCCACAATGTTCGTATTTTCTTTTTCATTTTGAACCTCCTAAAATATGAAACATGCAATAAAAAGGCTTATTAAAAGCCCTATATAATATATTTTTTTCATTTTTAACTAACCTCTATCCTCAAGCCTCTAACCACCTTTTTTCTTCCTTTCATTGTCAATTCTCCCTGTCTGAGTTCAACGCACAGGCAGGCATTGTTAATTATCAATTGTATTTGAACTCTCAACTATCCCTGTCTGCGTGCAATGCACAGGCAGGCATTGTCAATTATCAATTGAAGAAGGTTCAATGCTCAAAAGTGAACTTCATATCTTTTTCTTGACTTTTTTACCAATAATAAGTATAATTTAAATATGTTAAAGAAAATTGTTAATATTGTCGTTTTACTCTTATTATTATTAATATTTGGATTAACTTTTATTTGGAGTGTTTCAATTTTTATTGTTAAACATAAAGTAGTTGTTCCAAATGTTGTAAATATGAATCTTAAAGAAGCTCAAAGAGTTATTAGAAAACATCACTTAAAATTTATTATTGAAGGTAATACTCTTTCAAATTTTAAAAAAAATAAAATCAAGTTTACAAATATTGAAATCTTGAATCAATATCCTAATGCAGGACAAAAAATATTGAGAAGGTTCAAAATAAGTTTATTCGTTAGAATTATTGAAGAAACAACAAAAGTACCGGATATAATAGGATTGGATAGTGTGAATGCGAGATTTAAGATTGAGAATAACAATTTAAAAGTTGGAAATATTTCATATGTGCGCTCGAAAGTGGACCTTAATGATAAAGTGATCTATCAAGAGCCCATTGAAGGTACATCTGTAAAAAATGGTACAAAAATCAACTATTATATAAATTCAGGTGTTAGCAAAAAATACATATTGGTTCCTTATCTCATGAATAATGATATTAACTATGTTAGATCATCATTAAAACAATTAGGTCTCATAACTTATAATAATATGCAAACCGGTGAGGTCGTTTCTCAATCACTTATTCCGGGGAATATTGTTACGGTAAATTCTAATATTACATTTGATATTGTAAAGAACATTAGTGAAAATACCGAAATTAAGCCTATACGTGTTAACAATAATATTGGTAAAAGAAAGTTTTTCATTTTAAATTATACGTTTTCATCCTTTTTAGGTACCAGGAACGGAAAAATATATTTAAGCTCAAATGGCAAAAGAGAAAAATTACTCAGTAAAAATATTAGAGCCGGTTATAATTTCAGAAAATTAATAACCTATCATGATCATGCATTGATCCAAATATATCTTGATGGAAAAATGATATATAAGAAGGAATTGAAATGAAGAAAAAGTTGACAAATATCTTGATTTTAACATTCATTTCAGTTGTGTTGGGTTTTGTAAGTGGGTTCATACTAATTGTTTTTATTGATAATATGAAATTTACAATTGATCTATCTCAATATCAGCCAAAGGAATTAACAAAAATTTATGATTCTCACGGAGAATTATTATTTAATTTATATGCGGAAAAAAGGGAATTGGTGAAGATCGTAAATTTGCCTCAATTTGTTCCAAATGCCTTAATAGCCATTGAAGACAGAGATTTTTATTCACATAAAGGGATTAGTACAAGGGGATTATTACGTGCTTTTGTCCATGATATTACTACGTTATCATTATCCCAAGGCGGTTCTACCTTAACACAGCAATTAGCAAAAAATATGACAAATAAAGTACAAAAACGATTGACAAGAAAGATAAAAGAAGCTCTTTTTGCTCTAAAAATAGAGATGAATTATACCAAGGAACAGATACTTGAACTATATTTAAACCAGATCAATTACGGATATGGAATTTGGGGTATCGATATGGCTTCTAAAGCATTTTTCAATAAAAGTCCTTCTGAATTAACCCTCGCTGAGGCAGCATTATTGGCGGGTATCCCACAACTTCCAGGCTATTATAATCCGCATAAACACTTGGATCGTGCATTAAAAAGGCAAAAAATTGTTTTAGAGAAGATGCTTGAATATAAATTTATTACCAAAAGGCAGTATGAAACAGCATTAAAAGAAAAGATCATCATTACAAAAAGAGTTCCTAAAAAACAGGATATTGCACCATATTTTAAAGATTATATTATTTCCTATCTGTTAAAAAAATACGGATACAAATCAACATTTAACGGAGGATTGAGGGTTTATACCACAATTCATCGAGATGTGCAGGAAAGCTTGCAGAATAGCATGCAAAAAAGCAAATATCAAGGAGGTATTATTACACTTGATCCCAGAGATGGAGGTATTCTCGGTATGGTTGGCGGCAGAGATTATTCTAAAAATAAATTTAATCGTGTTACGCAGGCAAAAAGACAATGCGGGTCTGCATTTAAAATATTCCTTTACACAACATATATTGGGCATAGGATCGGAACATTGGCAGATCTATGGAATGATACACCTATTCATTTCCCTGATATATCATCGAGTAAAAAGAGTAAAAAACTATATTTTAACGAGAGTGAACAGCAGGAAAATGAAGAAACCAAAAAATTATTAGGCTGGGTGCCTCATGATTATTCAAAATATTTGGGTCCTTCCATTGTATATGATGCCATTAGGGAATCTATTAATATTATTGCCATCAAGGTACTTTTGGCAACGGGTATTAATGAGGTTATTAAAACTGCTCATCAAATGGGAATAAAATCCTTCTTAAAACCGGTTGTTTCTTTACCATTGGGTGCAAATGATGTTACTCCTATCGAAATGGCAGACGCTGTATCACCATTGGCTAATGGTGGATTCAGGGTTGAACCCTTTGCCATCGAAAAGGTTGAAAATTCCCGAGGGGATGTTATTGAAACTCATAAGGTAATAAAAAGAAGAGTACTCGATCCGCAAACTGTTTATGTTATGGACTGGGCTTTAAAAAATGTAGTAAAGCACGGCACCGGCCGTCGAGCATATATTAAAGGATATCCCATTGCGGGAAAAACTGGTACTACGAATAATTTTACAGATGCATGGTTTGTCGGATTCACTCCAAATTATGTAACAGTGGTGTATACAGGTAATGATGATCCATCAAAAAGTTTAGGTCATGGCCGTACGGGAGGCAGTGTTGGAGCTCCCATATGGAGAAGGGCAATGCTTCCAATTCTTAAAAAAGATGTTCCCCTTGATTTTCCCATGCCTAATGGTATTGTTTTTGAGAAAATAGACAGAGATACTGGTTTCATTGCAACTTCGCAAACAAGAAGGAGCATAAATATACCTTTTATTAAGGGTACTGAGGTTACAAAAAAAAGTATAGGCAAAAGAGAAGATCTGTTGTGGAATAATTTAAAGGATATAAAATGGCTAAATTAAAATTTATATTATTTTTCTTATTAATTCCTCTAATTACATTTTCATACACATTAGATGAAGGTGAAACCCTAATGGAAACCGGTAAATTAAATGATGCGGCATCATATTTCATACATTACAGCAGCAGTTTGGTCCAGGGCTCAGGTAAAAAACAAAATGTTACCAATATAAAGGACTATTCATTATCAAAATATTATTTATCAATGTCATATTATAAAATGGGAGAATTGAATAAGGCTTATGATGCATTGAAAAGTATTTATAGTACTAATGAAAGAAAAGTCGGTTTCAATGTATTAATGGGATTGATCATTATTGCAATAGGTCAGCGTCAAAACGATAGTGGCGTCATTAAACAAGGGTATTCTTATTTGAAAAAGGGTTCTCTATACGAGGGTATCAGATTAAGGAATAGTTTTATTATTGACAAAACTCAGGTCATCAGGCGAAAACGGGTCTATTACATTATTAAACGGCTTAATAATCTTGACCCTCAGGGGAAGATAAATTATAAATATTATCATACGCTCTTATTTAATTATTACAAAAAGAACAATTATTTATCACCATTAAGTGTAGAGTATGAAAAATTACTGATCATTGATCCGGATAATAAGGAATACTATGAAAAGCTTTTTGAGCTATATAAACAACTAAAATATTATGATAATTTGTCGTATATTTTGCAAATGTTTATTAAAAAGTTTTATTCACAAAAGGATAGGAAAATATTTATTAAATATTTATTGCAAAAGATAAATGCTGATTTACTGGGAAGAAATTACTTAGAATGTGAAAGGAATCTGACTTTGTTTTCTCTAAATGATCTTAATAATTTTAGTATTGATGAGAAAATGGAATATTTTTCTATTTCCCTTGATCTGTATAGTATATTGAATATTAAAACAAAATTGTTGTCTTTATTGCAGGAGATCACTTCAATGAATGAGAAAAAATATTCAATGGATTTTGATATACACTATGAGAGAGCATTACTGTCTCTTTATGAGAACAGTACTTTTTATTCCAAGAATGCACAAGTTTTAGACAGTTTATTTCAGAATATCCTGAATAAATTTAAAAAATATTATCCTGATTCAATATACACATATCTTTTGATCGGGGAGTATTATTATTTTCAAGGGAAATATGATGCCGCACAGACAATATTTAGTCAAATGGCAAATCTGCCGAAAAATAATTTTGATGCACATTTTACTTATATTCTTTTTTTAAGTCGCATGGCTCATAGAATCTATGTTGATAACAAACCCTCCGGAGATTTTGGGAAACTCAATGATATTTTTGTACAATGTTTTACAGAGATCAATAATATTAAAACTTCGGATCTAAGGAATATAGATGATAGTAAAAAATTTGAACTTTTTAAGATCATAGGGAATCTTTACTTTTTAAAGGGCTTAACATTCGGAACAATTGATGAAGAACTTAGTGGGGATCTTTTATATAACAGAGACAATAATATGGATCATGCCATCGATTATTATCAAAAAGCGTTGGTTATCAACGGTAATGATACTGTCATATTAAATTATCTTGGTTGGGCATATATTTACAAACGAAAATTCACAGATGCTTTTGATACATATAGAACAATTTTGCAGTTATCGCCATTTGATAATAATGCAAAATTCCAAATGAAATTTATTAAAAATAAATTATTAAGGAGTTATTAATGAGAAAAATAATGCTTTTTTCCCTATTTATGGTATTGATTATTTTAGCAAATTGTAATCTGCCTTTTTTACAGAAGAAGTCGGAGGATCAGGTATTCCTCGAGAATGAATTTCAACAGGGCAAAATATATTCTATTGATATTTCCGCTTCCATCACCTTAACAGATATTAGGGATTTTATTATAGGTGATAATTATAATTATTTACTCAGTGGAAAAGATCATAAATTTGTGGCGATGGACATGTTAGGTACTTTAATTCTAAATAAAGATACATTTGGTGATTCGGATAATAAGATCATTATGCAGTACGCTCAAGGAATGTGTTATATTCCTTCAAATAATGTTATTGTCATTTTAGATTCAATGTTAGGTAAACTATTCATGATAAGCCCAACAGGCAGATTTTTGAAAAATATTTATGAATTTGATTATAATATGAACAACGAAGCGGAATATCCCACATATTTAACATATGATGAGGATCGCAGGCATATTTTACTAGTAGATACATATGGAGGTAAAGTGCTGGGTATGAGCTTGAACGGAGATATAGATTTTACCATTGGTAAAAAAGATAGTTTAAAATATCCACAGTGTATCACTACTGATGATGATGGTAGATATTATGTGGGCTGTGATAATGATATTACGGTTTTTGATGCCTCCGGAAAATTTATTTATAATTTTTCGAAAATGGGTAAAATTCCCTTTAAAAAAGCATCTGATATTGCGTTTTGGCGATCAAGATATATTGTAATAGCTGATGCCATAAGCGGTTATATTTATATTTTTGCGAAATCCGGGAAATTTCTTTTTAAAACTAATACTGCAATTTTAGGAATAAAATATGCTAAACCCAGCAAATTATTTGTAGATAGTTCTCAAAAACTTTATATTTTGGATTATGCCAATAATAAAATATACGAGTATTGATCATTAATGAAAATATGCCATATAATTACAGAGTTAGAATTAGGCGGAGCACAGCTCAATGTGCTGGAAACCTTAAAGTATTTTGCTGAAAAAGGTCATGATGTAATTTTGATTACCAATCAAAGAGGTATGCTGAATAATGAGATAATAAAAGAGAAAAATATTAAAAAATATTTTTTAAAAGATCTGTCAAGGGAGATCAATTTCAAAAAAGACCGTAAAGCTAAAAAAGAGATGATTGAAATATTAAGAAAAGAAAAACCTCATATCGTACATACACATTCGTCAAAGGCGGGCATTCTCGGTCGGCTTGCGGCAAAAAAGGCAAAAATACCATGTATTATTCACACTGTTCATGGCTATGGTTTTCATTTTTTCAAAAGTAAAATATTCAAAAAAATTGCCATTTCTTTAGAAAAAAAAGCTGCAAAATATACGAATAAACTTATTTTCGTTTCAAAAGATGATATGGAGATCTCTAAAGAACTTAAAATAGGAAGCAAGGATAAGTATGAGATCATTCGCTCAGGTGTCGATTTTGATTATTTCAAAAATTATAAAGGCAATAGAACCAATATAAGAAGATCTTTTAATATACCTTCAAAAAGAAAGATCATAGTAAATGTTGCTCCATTTAAACGGCAGAAAAATTTAATGGGATTCCTAAGGATTATTTATGAGTTGTCCAAAACGCATGCTGATAAATTCTTTGCCATTATTGTCGGTGATGGAAAATACAGAGCCAAAATGGAAAATTTCATCAATAAACATGAATTGAACGAACATGTATTATTAACGGGTTTTCTGAAAGATATCAGGGATATTCTTTATGTAAGTGATATTTATCTTTCAACATCATTATGGGAAGGGTTACCAAGAAGCATCTTAGAAGCATTACTAATGAACACTTATGTCGTAGCACCCGCAATAGGCGGTGTCAGGGAAGTGATAAAAAATGATGAAAATGGTTTTTTATATGATTCTAATAATGAAGAAGAAGCGCTTTCCATATTAAAAACAATACTGAACAGCAACAATGATACATTAAATCGCCATAAGCATAATTCACCGGATTCTTTATCCCATGAGTTCACTTTGAGCAATATGCTACTCGGTTTGGAGAAAATATACAATGACTGTTAGTTTTATTGTATTTATTCTAACAGTTTTGTTATATTTTCCTTTAAAACTAATTGCTCCACATGTCAAATTAATGGATATTCCTGATGAGAAGTTGAAAACTCATAAGAACCCGATCCCTTATATTGGCGGTTTAATGGTTTATACTGGTTTTATATTAGGTATATTTTTTGAAATATTTATATTAAAAATCCCTTATAACTCTCTTTATAAAGGGATAATAATATCTGGGCTTTTTGTTCTGTTTTTAGGTATTATTGATGATATTTACAGATTGGATTGGTTCGTTAAATTTATTGGGGAGATAATACTATCGATAATTTTGATCTCATACAATATACATATATCATTTGTATTTTTACCGGAATGGCTCAATATTATATTAACAGTTATATGGTTTGTATTCATAGTTAACGCTTATAATTTAATTGATGTGTCAGATGGTGTCAGCGGCTTTATTCTAACATTATTTCTTGTATTTTCACTTATTCTTTCAATATATACTCAAAATACCGTTGCTTTAGTGCTAATATATCCATTATTGGGAAGTGTGCTTGCTTTTTTGGTTTTCAATCTTCCTCCTGCAAAGATATTTGCCGGTGACGGAGGTGCATTATTTTTCGGATTTATGGTTGGTGTTATTTCTATTATGATAAGTTATTCAAGATTTAATTTTTTTGGTATCTTATCCCCGTTTATGTTTAATTTTTATGTTATATTTGAAGTAGCACTTATCATCATTTCACGACTTCAACGCGGGCTTTCTCCATTTCTCGGTTCACCACACCATTTCCCTATTAGGCTGAAGAACAAAGGCATCAGTTCATCCTCCGCACTGGTAATAATTGTACTTATACAGACATTTTTCTCAATACTGGGGCTTATATCTGTATTCTCAAAAAGAACTTTTTCACTTTTTACATTTATTATTAGTGTCATAATAGGGACAGTATTTTTAATGATAGCTCTAAAAACAGGTAATAAAAATGAGTAGGATCGTTATATTAGGTGCCGGTCTTGCAGGATTATTGGCACTTGCGCATTTAAGAAAGAAACATGATGTAATAGTGCTCGAAAAAAATAATTATGGCGGGTTATTGCGGACAGAAAAGATCAATGGTTATCAATTTGACAGAACAGGTCATTTAATACATAGTTTAAATAAACCATTTAAAGATTTCTTAAATGCCATGAATATTGAAATTACAGAAAAAAAGAGGAACGCCTCCGTTTATTTTGAGGATCAATTTATCCCATATCCATTTCAATTGAACATCTCCTATTTAAGAAGCGAATTAAAGCACAATATTATTGATGAGGTATTGAAACTTGATGAGGAAGAGAAAACCTCAGGACTCTATTTTACTCAATGGGTGGAGAAAAAATTCGGAAAAACCCTTGCTAAAATATTCTTCATCCCTTATAATAAAAAACTTTTGAAAACAGATCTTAACAATATAAGCCCCAGCTGGTTTATGAGATATATGCCTGTTCCTGATAAAATGGAAATAATAAGATCGTTGAAAAATGTAAGCAGGGAAATAGGGTATAATCATACCTTTTACTATCCTCAAGCGGGAAATATTCAAATAATCGTTGATAAAATGTATGAACTCTTAAAAAAACATATTATTCTAAATACAAAGATCAAAAGTATTGATACAGAGAAAAAACAGGTAATGTGTGATGATACTGTCTATGATTATGACCGCTTGATATCTACCATTCCCTTTGAGGAATTTTTGCATCTTACCAATGAAGAGCATAACTATAATATCGATTATGTAAATGTTTATGATCTGAATGTGGGTGTTAAAAAAGGAAATTTCCCATATCATTGGGTTTATTATCCTGAAGATAAGTATCCCTTTTACAGAATGGGATGTTTTTCCAATATTTGCGAAAATGTTGCACCCAAAGGAAAAATGAGCTTCTATATTGAGACAAGTTATAAGAACGAACCACCCAATAAGGATGATATCATAAAGAGCGTGGAATCTCTTGGCATATTTAAAAACGAAGATATTGAAATAATAGATGAGGAATATCTTGAATATGCATATCCTGTTTATAATAAAGATATTAAGAAATTGAGAGCGCATCAAAGGTCATTTGAACAAAAAGGCATTACATTTTACGGTAGAAGCGGTAGTCACACCTACCTGTCCATGGCAGACCTTTTTGATTACCAAATCAAATTTTAAAAACAAGACCAATGTAAATTACAGTTGAAAAGTTGAAAGTTTAAAAGATTAAAAAGTTGAAAGGTAGAAAGGTGGAAAGGGTGAAAAGTGACGTAGTCA
>CAYVPX010000050.1:0-1966 GCA_964453935.1 uncultured bacterium
CTTTCAGAAAAACAAAGAAAATATATTCGTTTTTATTATGAAGAGAACTATTCAATTGATGAGATCGGTGAAGTTAAGAATGTATCAAGACAAGCGGTATATGATGTTTTAAAAAGAGCCATTGCGAAATTGGAAAAATACGAAGCCGAATTTAAGCTCATTGAAATAAGAGAATTTCTCGAGAATTTGAAAAAAGATAAAAAATATAAGAAAGAAGTAGAGAGGATATTGAAAAATGCTTAACGGATTAAAGGATAAAGTTAATGGTATTTTAGATAAATTAAAGGGAAAACACCTTACCAAAGATTATGTGGAGAAGGTCTTAAGAGAGGTTCGCCTCGCCTTATTAGAAGCGGATGTTCATTATAAGGTGGCAAGTAAATTCATTGAAACTGTTAAAACAAAGATAATCGGTTCTAAAATACTTGAAAGTTTAACCCCCTACCAGCAGATCATTGATATAGTTTATAAGGAATTTGTTGTCCTCATGGGAGAAAATGAAACCTTGCTTGAACCATCAAAGGACGAACTTAGCATTTGGGAGATCGTAGGACTTCAGGGTTCCGGTAAAACAACACAAAGTGCCAAGCTTGCAAAGTTTTATAAAGAAAAAAATTATAAGGTCCTTCTTGCATCATTGGATGTTTACCGTCCTGCTGCTATTGAACAATTAAGAATATTAGCCAACAATAATGAGCTGGATTTTTTTGAAGATAAGGAGAGAAAACCTGTCAAATTAGCAAAGAAAGCGAGACAATACGCAGAGAAAAACGGATATAATCTTTTAATATTAGATACAGCCGGTCGTCTTCATATTGATAAGGAGATGATGAAAGAGGTTGAGAATGTAAAATCTGCGGTAAAGGCAAGTGAAATAATACTGGTCATTGACTCCATGGTGGGTCAGGATGCTGCTAATATTGCAAAGGAATTCAATGACAAACTGAATATAACCGGTTCCATATTAACAAAATTTGATTCAGATACTCGTGGCGGCGCGGCACTGAGTGTAAAGTACATTTCTCAGGCGCCAATTCTATTTATTGGCACTGGTGAAAAAGTGGGTGATATTGAGGTGTTTTATCCTGAAAGAATGGCACAGAGAATTCTCAATATGGGCGATGTGCTTACGCTTATTGAAAAAGCCAAAGAACATTATGATGAAGATAAGGCAAAAGAACAGTTAGATAAATTACTAAAAGCTCAATTTGATTTTAACGATTATCTGGATCAATTGAAACAATTGAAGAAAATGGGTTCATTGGAAAATTTACTTGATATGATTCCCGGATTTTCACAATATAAGAAACAATTGGGAAGTCAGATACCTAGCGAAAAGGATATGAAACACATTGAAGGAATGATCCTTTCAATGACAAAATATGAGCGTAGTCATCCGGAAGTAATAAATTATTCAAGAAGGAAACGTATTGCAAAGGGTAGTGGAAATTCTTTGAACGAAGTGAATAAATTCTTGAAAAATTTTGAGCGTACAAAAAAGATGATGAAGAAAGGAAAAATGAAGAACATGTTCAAAAACATGAATCTGCCAATGTAAAAAAGGAGGCATTATGGCAATAAAGATACGACTGAAAAAAGTTGGAAAGAAAAAACAACCATACTATAGAATGGTTGTTACTGATTCAAGGAAACCCCGAGATGGGGAAGTAATTGAAAGATTGGGATTTTATAACCCGATAAAAGGAAAGTTCTCTTTAAAAGTATCCAGTACACAATTGCTTACTTGGATAAAGAACGGTGCACAGCCTACTGAGATCGCGAGGAATCTTTTAAAACGTTATGGCTTTTACAAATGGTATGAGGATTATAAAAAGAATCCGGAACTGGAACCCATTGAGGCAAAAGAAATTTCAATAATCAATAAACCGAAAAAAGACAGACTGAAAAAGAACAAAGGTAAAGAAGAAAAAGCTGAAGAAGTGAAGAGTGAAGAGTTAAAAGTGGC
>CAYVPX010000050.1:2066-9873 GCA_964453935.1 uncultured bacterium
GGAGCAGAATAAATGGAGAATAATATGAAAGAATTATTGCAATCTATTATTGAGGAATTGGTTGATCATAGGGATCAAGTTACGATTGAAACAGTTGAGAGTTCATCCGTATCCGTTTTTGAAATTAAAGTTGCGCCGGATGATGTAGGGAAGGTTATTGGTAAATCAGGCAGAACTGCTTCTGCTATTAGAACAATAATTATTTCTATTGCAAGAAAACATGGTAAAGATGCGATTATAAAGTTTAATGATCGAGAAAATAAGTAAAAATTCACACTTACTTATTGGTAAAATAGTTGGTACATTCGGCTTAAAGGGTGCTTTGAAACTCTTTACGGAATGGACGCTTGATCTATCGGATTTTGTTCATAAAACATTTTATTTGGTTATGCCGAATAATGATACTGCTGAACTTTTTTTGGAAAACGAGCGAAAACAGAAAAAGAATACCTTACTTTTTTTCAAAGGGATAAATTCCATTAATGATGCCGAAAAATATGTTGGCTCAGAGGTTTTCATTGACGAGAAAGACCTCCCCAGGGAAGAAGATGATATTTATTTTACAGATATTGAAAGCGCCGTTGCTATGGATGATGGTAAAAATGTTTTCGGCAAGATCGTAGGTTTCAGCGAACAAAAGGGCTATGATGTACTTATCATTAAATTAACAAATGGGAAAACTATTGAAATTCCCTATTTGGATGAGTTTATTAAGCAAATTGATAAACTTGGAAAAAAAGTAATTTTTTACTCTTCAAAAATAAAAGGATTTTATGAAGATTGATATTGTTACGATTTTTCCCGAGCTCTTTGAAAAATTTTTAAATGTTGGAATGATAGGGAAAGCGACAAATGAAGGTATTCTTCAAATAAACACGCATGATCTGAGAGATTACACGCCATATAAGCACAATCAAATAGACGATACACCTTATGGCGGCGGTCGCGGCATGATCTTTATGATTGAACCTCTTTATAATGCTTATAAAGCGTTAAAGAAAGATAATACTTTTACTGTTCTGATGAGTGCAGGGGGAACATTATTAACCTCTACACGGGCAAAAAGATTATCTAAAAAAGAGCATCTTCTCATTTTTTGCGGACGATATGAAGGATTGGATGAGCGACTATTGAATTTTGTTGATATGGAAATTTCCATTGGGAAATATGTCCTTTTCGGGGGTGAGGTTGCAGCACAGGTATTTATTGAGGCAACCACACGATTTATTCCCGAAATATTGGATAAGGAAGTAGTGGAGAATGAAACCTATTCTATTGGTAAATTAAGAGATTTTCCCCAATATACGCGTCCTGAGAATTTTATGAATATGAGAGTTCCCAAGGTTTTATTAAGCGGAAATCACAAGGAAATAAAAAAATGGCGAAAAGAACACCAAAAGAAGATATAGGATTCAGATCCTCTGTTTATATCACCTTGCTCAACTATCCCTCTTTGAATAAATTGGGAAAGATCGTTTCCACTTCCATTACACCTTTGAGTATTCACGATATTGCAAGAGCTTCTGCTACATATGGCATAAAAAAATACTTTGTTGTAAATCCTGTCCCATCCCAAAGACGTTTGATAAAAAGGATATCGGATTATTGGAGTATTGGATTTGGGAAAGATTATAATGAAAATAGGAGCATTGCTTTAAGTTTTATCAAGTCGGTAACGGATTTGAAGGTGGTCGTTAACTACATAAATAGGGCGGAAAAGAAATTTCCTAAACTTATTACAACGTCTGCAAGAAAATTCCCGAACACGATAACATTTGAAAAATTAAGAAAAAAAATATTTATGGAAAATGATGTCTATTTATTAATATTAGGCACCGGTTGGGGACTCCCCCCGGAAATTATGCTTGAATCCGATTATATATTGGAGGCAATAAACGGGTACACTGATTTTAATCATCTTTCAGTGAGAAGTGCCGCTTCCATTATTTTGGATAGATTATTAGGAAAGAAATAAGGAGGAAAATATGAACGACCTAATGAAGGAAATAAAAGATCATTATGAAAAAGATCTGACAAAGGAGCTTCCTGATTTTAATGTTGGTGACAATGTAAAGGTCTGGATAAGAGTTGTTGAAGGCAATAAATCAAGATTGCAGGCATTTCAAGGAAATGTAATTAGAAAAAAAGGCAAAGGTATTGAAGCTACCTTCACAGTAAGAAGGGTTTCAATGGATGTCGGAGTTGAAAGAACATTCCCATTATTATCACCATCTGTAGAAAAGATCGATGTTATTAAAAGAGGAAAGGTCAGAAGATCAAAACTTTATTATTTAAGAGATAGAAAAGGAAAAGCCGCAAGGATAAAAGAATTACGCAAAAGATAGATTATAATTCTTTTTTTCATTCAAATGATTATGATCTTAGCGGGATCGAAGACCATTTGAGAAAAAGCGGATATAAATTTATTTGCGGTGTTGACGAAGCAGGACGTGGTACATTAGCCGGTCCTGTTGTCGTCGGTGCTGTAATTCTTAAAGACAAATTGGAAGGCGCTAAGGATTCCAAAGTTCTGTCTTATAAGAAGCGTGAAAAATTATTTAAAGAGATCCAGGAACAATCATTATCCTATGCTGTTGGAATTATTTATCATGATACTATTGACAAAATAAATATCTTGAATGCAACGAAACAAGGGGTTTACGAATCTGTTATGAGATTAGATCCTAAACCTGATTTTATTCTCCTTGACGCATTGAGCGTAAAAAGTTTGGATATTCCCCAAAAAGGTATTGTAAAAGGGGATAGGTATGTAAATATTATCTCAGCCGCTTCCATTATTGCAAAAGTTATAAGAGATCGAATTATGGAATATTATCACACCATTTATCCTGAGTACGGTTTCAATAAACATAAAGGTTACGGAACAAAGGAGCATATGAAAGCGTTAAAAAAATTCGGACCTTGTCCAATTCATAGGAAAAGTTTTCGCCCTGTATCTCAGCTATTGCAAAAAGGATTATTTGACAATGACAACAAGAGAAACGGGGAATAAGTATGAAACTCAGGCTGCTTTATATTTGAAGCAGCATAATTGGATAATATTAGATAGGAATTATATATATCATCACAAGGAAATTGATATTATTGCTCAAAAAGATGATGAGATCTGTTTCATTGAGGTGAAATATAGAAAGAATGAAGAGTTCGGGAATCCCGAACAGTTCGTTACGCAGCAGAAGCGAAAAAATATTAAGTTCGCTGCGATGGGATATACGCAGGAGAAAAATATTGTTGACAAAAACCTAACTTTTGGTATAATATCTATTGTAAAAGAAAAGGTTATTTTTAAAAGAGGTTTTTTTCAATGGTAACAAAATTATTATCTTCATCAATTGATGGGCTTGATTCCATACTTGTGGAAGTAGAGGTCGACATATCAAGCGGTTTTACTGCATTTACTATTGTGGGCTTACCGGATAGTGCGGTAAGAGAGAGTCGCGAGCGTGTAAGAACAGCCATACAAAGCAGCGGATTTAAATTTCCTGTAAAAAGAATTACCATTAACTTGGCACCGGCAGATGTTAAAAAAGAGGGCTCGTCTTATGATCTTCCCACTGCCTTGGGTATATTGATAGAAAATGGTGATGTGAAAATGCCTTCCGGAAAATATTTAATAGCTGGTGAACTGTCATTGAACGGAGAATTAAGGAAGATAACCGGTGGTATATCAGTTGCAATGTTAGCTAAAAAACTTGGCGTTGACGGTTTGATCGTACCATATGAAAATGGCAATGAATGTGCAATTATTTCAGATGTAAATGTTTATGGATTCAAAAATTTATTTGATGTTATTCAATTTCTTAATAAAAATCAGGATTTTCTACCCATTAAGGTGAATTATGATGAATATACCGATAAATTAAATAAATATGACATTGATTTTGCAGATGTAAAAGGTCAGTATCTTGTAAAAAGGGCTATAGAAATTGCTATTGCCGGTGGACATAATATTCTGATGATAGGACCTCCCGGTGCAGGAAAGAGTATGATGGCAAAAAGGATACTGAGTATCCTTCCCAATATGGTGCTTGAAGAGGCAATTGAAGTATCAAGAATTCATTCTGTAGCCGGACTTATAGATAATGAGATCATTTTCACAAGACCTTTCAGAAGTCCGCACAGTTCTATTTCAAAGGTTGGGCTTCTCGGCGGCGGCAGTTTTCCAAAACCAGGCGAGATCTCGCTTGCTCATAGAGGAATATTATTTTTAGATGAATTTCCTGAATTCTCAAAAAATGCTATCGAAGGATTGCGAGCTCCGTTGGAAAATGGTAAAATTACCATATCAAGAGCAAGACATACAATTACTTTTCCAGCAAATTTCATTTTAGTTGCAGCCATGAATCCTTGTCCATGCGGTTATTATAATGATCCCTATCATGAATGTACTTGCTCATTAAATGAGGTTCAAAGGTATAGGAAAAAAATATCAGGTCCAATAATGGATAGGATCGATATTCAAATAGAGGTTTTACCTGTTCCCATAGAAGATCTTCAGAATAAAAAATCCGGTGAACCCTCAGAAAAAATAAAAACAAGGATCGAGAATGTAAGAAAGATACAAAGAGAACGTTATAAGAATGAAAAATATTCTTTGAATTCGGATATTCCCAATAAATCAATGGAAAAATACTGCCAACTTGACAGTGAAAGTCAATCGTTATTAAAACAGGCAATGAGATTATATAATTTTTCTGCAAGAAGTTATAAAAAAATAATAAAAATAGCGAGAACCATTGCAGACATGGATAGAAGTGAGGCAATTAAACCCAATCATATTTCAGAGGCAATAAACTATAGAGTATTGGATAAACCCATATGAAAAGGATAAGCAAGGTATTCTTATCAGTTGATCTCGGCGGCACATCCACTAAAATAGGTTTATTTACATTAAGCGGAGCGGTATTATCCAGATCATCATTTGATACACCCTCCAAAAAAATACCCAGGTATTTTTTTGAATTATTGGACAGAGAGATCAATAAACTATTAAAAAACAACAATTTAAAGATCAAAAATATAAAAGCCGTGGGTATGGGTTCTCCAGGTCCTATCAATATTGAGAAGGGGATTATGCTTTATTCTGCAAATTTTCCTAAATGGAAAAATGTTGACTTTAAAAATTATTTTAAAGAACATTTTGGGATATCATCTTTTTTCGAAAATGATGTAAATCTTGTGGGTATCGGAGAATATGAAATGAATTTAAAAAATAAATATAAAAGTGTGGTACTCCTCACATTAGGTACTGGAGTCGGTGGTGTCTATATTGAGGATGGAAGGATCCTGCACGGTGCTCATGGTTATGGTGGTGAATTTGGACATATTCAGATCGTTGAAGATGGTATCCTTTGCGGATGTGGCTCAAAGGGCTGTTTAGAGGCATATGTTTCTGCCTCGGGTATTAAAAAAAGATTATTATTACTGAAGAAAAATAAAACTCAAAATAAACGATTTATTTCAAAATTAAATGATCTTTCACCTTATTCCGTTTATCAATTGGCAAAAGATAAAAATGAATATGCTTTGGAATTCCTTAAGAAAACAGGCTACTATCTTGGACTTGGACTTAAAACCATAATAAACATTTTTAACCCTGAGCTCATAATTATAGGCGGTGGTATGTATAGGTCATTGAGATTTGTTCTTCCTGAGGCTAAAAAATATATTAAGAACAATGCCTTTACAATTATGATTAAGGACCTAAAGATAAAAGAGTTGAAATTATCTCAGAATTCGGCACTTTACGGAGGATATCTTCTTGCAAAAAGGAACATATAGTAGGGTCGTTATAGGTCCTCTTGATACAAATAGCTATATTATTAATGTGAACAATAAACATATTATCGTTGATCCCGGAAGCAATGAATATTTAAAGATCATTAAAAGTGAAAATTTGAACCCCGTTGCTGTTCTCCTTACCCATTGTCACGGAGACCATTCTATGGGCATAAATAATATACAAAAGAAATATGACATTCCGGTTTACATATCTGAGGATGAATGGGATTTTTTCAATATGGGTGGCTCTTTTTCGGAATTTTTGAATGTTCCCGAGGTAAAGATAGCTAATGAATATATCTTGAAGGGTGACTCAGGCAGTTTTATAATTGAAGATGAAACATTCAACTATGAGATCTTTCCGGGACATACGCCGGGCTCTACGATTTTTCAAATGGACAATATTATTTTTTCGGGAGATCTAATTTTCAATACCTCTATTGGGAGAAGCGATCTCTTTGGCGGTGACATCTATGAGATGAAGGAAAGTTTGAAACGATTTGTAAGAAAATATAAGGATTATCATATATGTCCGGGACATTTGGATGAATTCTCAATGAGAGATATGATAAAAACAAACAATATTTTAAGAGAGGTTATAAATGATTAAATTCTATCATGACAAAAAGGACAATTTCTATCCATTCTCTTTATCAAGAGAGATAGAAGACATGTATTACGGCACATTTACAAATAGAGAACGGCTTGAACTTTTTATGAAGAAAGAGCCGAAGTTCGCTCAATTGGATGTTGAGATAAACAGCAGATTCAAGGGTTTTTCTGCTCTGAATCAACTTTTTTCTCATGGTGATAATGTTAAGATCGTTGATGAAAATGATAATTTTTTAATTAAACTGGGTAACGGAGAAGAAACGATTAAGCTGAAAGAAGAGCTCCTATTTAATTATGTTTTTAATATGATGTCGGGTAATATGGAATTCTTAAAAGAGGATATTTCAATATTGACAAAAGAAGACCTTTATATTTCAAGTAGTGCAAATATTGAGGATGGTGTATTCTTTGATACGGAAAAAGGACCTATCTATATTAATGATAATGCTCGGATACAGGCAAACTCCCGTATTGAAGGTCCCTGCTATATTGGGAAAAACACTATGATTCTATCTGCCAAAGTGAGAGAAGGTTGTTCCATATTTAATTCCGTAAGGATTGGTGGTGAAGTGGAGCAGAGTATATTTTACCCTTATTCGAACAAGTATCACGAAGGGTTTGTAGGTCATTCTATATTCGGTTCTTTCACCAATCTTGGAGCATTGACAACAACATCTGATCTTAAAAATAATTACGGTGAAATAAAGATGTTCCTTAACGGTAGATTTATTGAGACCAAGACAATAAAAATGGGTACCTTGTGCGGCGACCATTCAAAATTGGGTATAGGCACTCTTTTGAATTCAGGAACAGTTATTGGGTTTTCCGCCAATCTTTATGGCGGGGGATTTTTTAAAAAAGAATATAATTCATTTTATTGGGGAAATAATATGAAAGGGCAGATGTATCAACTTGACAAGGCAATTGAAACTGCAAAAGTTGTTATGAAACGAAGAAACATTGAATTTACAAAAGAGGATGCCTCGACATTTCAAAAAATCTATATGCAGATACTTGAAGAGCAATAAATAATAGGTCAAAAGTGATTAAGTCATTATGAAGAGTGAAGCGACCTGTCTGCGTGCAACGCACAAGCAGGCGGAATAATCTATATTTGGATGGGATTCCTACGGGAAATATTAGTCGAAAGTCCAAAGTCGAAAGTTTAATGTCATAAATACTGGATTCTGAATCAACTTCAGAATTACTTCCCTTCTGGAACTTTAAACTCTCAATTTTCAATTCTCAACTGGATTAGTGCTCTGTGGTTATTCTATTTTATTTTTTTTCAAGCCTCAAATTTCAGACTGCTTTTATTTCAATAGATTATTAAGCCCACCTTGCAGCTTCTCTTTTTTCATTTTATCAATATAATCACTTGCCTTTTTCTTTA
>CAYVPX010000051.1:0-9793 GCA_964453935.1 uncultured bacterium
TGCAAAGCCGCCAGAACCCTGTCATCAAGTATTTGTTTTAAAAGTTCCATTTGTTTTTTTAGTTTGTCAATTACATCTTTTTCTAATTTCAATTGTTCGGATTTTGCTTCAACATAATCAGCTGCTTTTTTTATTTTTTCGACACTATTTTTAATTTTCTCAACCTCTTTTTTTTGGTCCAATTGTTTGGACATTGATTGGATATTTTCACTATTAAAATTATTTTTCACATCTTCAAGATCACCGAAAACCTGGTTTTGGATTCCCTCGAACATTTTTTCAATATCCGTGTTGCTCTTTAACGACAATGTATAGTGCTTTGATTCCCCAATCACTCCATAAATATCTTTTGCACTTATATAGTAGTAAATAAGATTATCTTTAATGGAAGTTATATTTTCTAATGTCATATCTATTTTTGATCTATAACTCTTTTTCCCGTGCAATTTTTTTAATTTATAAACGGTTTTTTCCCCATTATCTTTTTCAATATTCAGAAATACTTCGTTTAAACCATCATTATCACTTACTGAATAATTTACGGTATATTGTCCTAAAAATGTGTCAAGAACCGCATCTTTATGAGGATAAGTGATCTTAACAACGGGAGGATAATTAATGTCTCCGGTGATATTTTTATCCAATTTACCCACAATTTGCCCTTTATTATAGATCTGAACACGTAAGATACTGTTGGAAGCAAGTTTAAATGAACCGGCAAGAGGAATATTTTTCTGCATATAATCATTTATCAAACGATTGGTAAAGGTATCATATTCTCCTTTTACTTGAATTTTATATACAATGTTCGAACCAAGAAAGTAATGTTTTTTATTGAATTTTAAATGGATCTTTACGGGATGCAGTATCTTTACCTTCAAATATTGACTGCTATCTTTACCCTTAATAAGCAAGGTTCCCTCGTCAAGTGACTTGAATTTAATGGGTTCATTTGCAACTTTATATATTCCCAACCGTTTTTTATTGTTATATATTTCTAATTTAACCGGTTCATTTCCATAGGTTTTAATAAATATCGTCGGTTCCATTTTAGTAAATTCATTATAATAAACCATCTCGTTTTTGACAAAAAATAATTGTGAATGAGAGGAAGGTAAAGCCTGTAATAACCAAACGCCTAAAATAAGCAATATTATTTGAACATAGAGTATTCTAATAAATTTATCCTGAATATGAATTTTAATTTTATAATTCAGAAGAGAGTTGCCAATTTTATTTAGCTCATATTCTAATAGGGGAGTGGATTTCTTTTCATTATACACATTACAAAGATAATAAAAACGCTTATGTTCACTGGATAGATCTTTTATATTATTCAATATATTCTTTTTTGTTAAACTTACTATCAATACAAGTACCAGAATAATAAAAATTGCCCATAGAGAAAAACTTGTTAAATATATAAGTAAAGCGAAAACAGGAATAAAAAAGCAAAGCTTTATAAGTGCTTCTAAAAGTATTTTTTTCCTATAATAAGAGATTATTTTATTGAGCTTGTTATTTATTGTACATCCTCTTCTGAAAAAACAATGGCTTGAAATGTTAAAAGTTCGGTATCTTTATCTTTCCATGCATTGGGAGATAGTCCTGCTTTTTCATAACATAGATAATCAAGGAAGGTTTCTTTATCCCAACCGGTTTCAGTTGCTACCTGTGGTAAAAATACACCTTGATTCCATCCTCGTTTTACAATTACCCCATCTCGGCCCAGAACAATATCATCTACACTTTTAACCTTTTGCGGAACAGTAAGAACGGAGATCTCAATAGTAATATTTTTAAGTTCATTATATGTAACAGGGGAGAATCGCGGATCATGAACAGCAGCTTCAATAGAGGTATCCCTAATGGCTTCCCACAGTGGTTTTATCGGAATAATATATCCAATGCATCCTCTTAATTCCTTATCCTTGTTCAGTGTAGTAAAAGCCCCCATTTCCTTTGAAAATCTACTTTTTATATTTTCGGGAGGATCATATTTTTTACCTTCCTTTAAATACAATTTTAGGGTTTTTCTTGCCAATTTCAATAATGTTCTTTTATCATCATTTGAGATCTTCACTTTTTTTTTATCTCCTTGTAAAATACCATTGAACCATAGCCAACCACATTATCAAGGTTATACGTAGATTCTCCTGAATCAGACATGTTTAAAATTTTTCCTTGAATGCTATTGTCATCCTTGATCAAATTAAGAAAAATATAAATCGGATAGATGCCGCAAGCTTCGATCTTTCCCGCCATATCCTCTTGGAGCATGGTTTTATAATCTTTATTTTTAATAAGTTCCAACATTCTACTATCTGCTTCTGCTACAACCTTTCTTGGTCTGTAATGCATAAGATCAGATGAAATGATGAATAACGAGTCCTTTAAATAGGGTTTGAACGCATAGGTAATATTTTTTATCATAGAATCGTTAATATCTCCTACAACAATGGGTACAATGGGAATATCAGGGTATATCCTATTCAAAAAAGGGAGTTCAACCTCAACTGAATGTTCTTTATAAAAGTAGGTATTCTTTTTTAAAAAATATTTATTATGCTCCAATTCTTTTACGGCCTTAATATCAATAGCACAATTTCCATTTGCTAAAATATATGTTGAAAAATCAGGAAGATCAAGCCCTTTGAATTTATAATAATGTGATGGACCTATGATAAATATTCTTTTATATTGAGCATAATTATTAGTTTGTAATGCCTTAAAAGCATAGCCAGCCGTGGGACCGGAGTATCTATATCCTGCATGGGGAACAAGGATGCCAATAATTTTACTCTTAGGTAATTTCACATTTGCATTATTCAAGAACTGCTCAATTTGCTCATTAAGTACTTTTTCATTATCCGAATAAAAAGTGCCTGAAACATTGGGATATTTATTCTCCATTGAAAAAAGGGAAATCGCTATGGCTATGAAAAGCAATAGGTTAGTTCTTTTCATTTTTTAATCTTTTACCAAGTTCTAAAAAATAATTTTTTTTCTCCTCATTATTACAATTTTTATAATAGATAAAACAAATCCCGGCTTTGCCCACGGTATCACATTCTTGTGAAATGTTATCAATATAATCCTGCAAATAATTCATACATTCATTTTTTGTCTTCATTAAGTTCAACGCTTTTACATATTGTTTATGATGTAAATAATATAATATTTTAAAAATCTCGATTAGATCCGCTCTATTGTTGTATGAATTGATGAAATTCTTTTCTCTTTTACTATCCTCATCTTTTAAAATATCTTTGAATTCATTTATTATTCCTATTTCGCCGGTATCCTCAGACGCAGGTTCTTCAATATCTTCAATTTCTATTGTTTCAGCGGGTAATTCTTCTGTATTTTTTCCTTGCTCAACAATTTTTTCAGATTGGGGATTTTCGTCTTTAATATTAGAAATTCCTATTTCCCCGTTGGGCTCTTCTTTTAATGTTTCTTCTTCACCTTTCTCTTCCTCGGCTATTGGTCCTTCATGAGTTTTTTCTTCAATATTCTCTTTTGCTATTTTTGCCTCAATTGTATTGGTCTCTTTTTCTCCTGCCTCTTTTGACATTTCTTTTCCCGAGCTTTTAATTTTTCCTGTCTTAGTTTTATTTTTTTTCTTACCACCCTTGTTTATCAATGCTATTATTAAGATCAGAATCACCAATCCTGAAATACCGGCACCACCGTAGATCGCATATTTGAGCATTTGTTTTTTCTTTACATCATGAATTACATTATCAAATACGGATAAATTATGTTTATAATTATTTTTCATATAGTTTAATTTATTGCTTGCTTCTTTATATCGTTTTTGTGATATTAATAATTTTAATTCATTTAGATCCTTATCAAATTGTATCTTTTTTTCTATTGCATTTTTTAAATTATTCAATTTAGGGTAATCAATATTATTCTTATGGATCTCTTCAATGAATTTTAATTTTGCAGCGCGGTCTTTAAAATTATTGATCTCATCTAATATCTCATTTTTAATATTTTCAATAAGTATGGAATTATTTGATTTATTCGATAGTGTCCAGGACAAGGCAAGATCTTTAAAATAATCATTCAATTGCTTCTCTTCAAATTTTAATTTTGACATAAAAAGTAAATAGCGGGGATTTTTGTCCCAATTTTTTTTACTTGTGATCAATTTTTCAGCGGAGGAATAATCCTTCTGTAAAAGGAACACTAAAAATTTAAGATCAAAAAGTTTATTTTTTACTATGATATCCTTTTCTTTTTTTAAACCGCTATTGATCTCTTTTAGAGCGCTCCCGTATTTTTTGTTCTCTATATTTATTTTGGCTCTCACTTCACTGCTAATTGAATTATACTCTTTTAAAGCATTTTTATCTTTAAATGATTTTAACTTGTCAAGATATTCTAATGCTGTATCATACTTTTTATCATAATATAAAGAGTTAATTAGGAATGGATATAGGATGTATAACTTAGGGTTTATATCAATATTATCCCTAAAAATTGGTTCAGCTTTTGCATAATTTCCGGCTTTAAAAAAGGCCATCCCTTGCGAAATTTTACCAACCTCTGCATAACTAAGACTAAACAGCAAAATAAGTGTAAATATAAAAATCTTTTTCATATTGAATTATAATATATTTTCCTCATTTTTTCAAGTGGTTTTCAGAAAAACAGGGGGAACAGAAACATTATTTGTCACTTGAAATTATTTTCATTATGAAATTTTTATTGTCGAGAGCTACTTGATTATCAGGATATTCCTCTAAGACCTTATTAAATATATCAAGAGCTTTCTCATATTCCTTTATTTTTAAATAACTCAAACCGAGGTTAATTCGCGCTTCAACAAAATCATTGGTTATATTAAGTATCTTGTTATAAAATTCAATTGCCTCTTCCATCCTATCTTCATATAAATAGAGATTTGCCAAATAGTACATTGCACTAATATTGGTTTCATCTGTTTTTAAAACCTTTCTAAATGTTCTAATTGCACGTTCACTTTTCCCCATATTATCATATAAAACACCAAGGGCAAGTAATATTCGCGGATCATTCTTTTTTATTTTAGTGGCAGAAACATAATAATCCAAAGCCTGCTGAAAGCTCCCGATCTTAATATAAATACCTGCTAAATTGATCATTACTTCATAATCTTCCGGATCTTGTTTTAGAATATAAGAAAATATTTTTATTGCCATTTTATATTTACCTAATTTTGAATAGCAAATAGCAGTATTATTTAAAACTGCCATATCATCTTCTGCTATTTCATTTGCTTGTTTGAAAATATCAATTGCATCTTCCCATTTCTGCAGATGCATTAGGACTGAACCGATATTTTTTAAATATTCAATATTTTTAGGGTCAATATTGAGTAAATTTGAGTAAACACCTTCTGCGTTTTCATAATCATCATTTTCGAGATAGATATTTGCAAGATATTTTAGAACCTCAATATTTTTAGGATCCAATTTCAATGCTTGTTTCAATGAAGTTAAAGCTTTTGGAAAATTGTTAATGGACATGAATATTTTTGCAATATTGAAATAGATCTCAACATCACCTTTGCCAAACTTAATACATGCCACATAACTGTTTATTGCTTCTTTCCACTTGCCCTTTTTAAATTGTAGGTTTCCAAGAGATTTAAAATTTTCCGCATTATCTTTTTCCAACTCGATGATCTGTTGTAAGACACTTTCAGCCCTATCAACATTTCCCTGTTTAGTAAGTAGCTCGGAGAGTATTTTTAAAGCTCTTATGTTCTTTTCATCTATTTTTAGAACCTCATAAAGCTCTGTAGAAGCGTCATCCAGCATATTTTGTTTATAATAAACCCATGCTAAATTTAGATGAGAATCAATATCTTTTAGTTGTTGGTCATGTTCCATTCTTCTTCACCTGTACCTGTTACCCTCAAAACCTCTTCTAATGTTGTTTCACCTCGCAGGAATTTGATTCTGGCACTCTTATGCAATGTGTACATTCCATTTGCCATTGCTTTCTTTTTTAGGTCCATTGCCGTATCCCCTGCAGTTATCATTTCTCTTATTTCTTCTGTAATGGGCATAATCTCATAGACAGCCAGTCTACCCTTATAACCAGTTCCTCCGCAAACCGGACATCCTTTCCCCTTCATTATGGTTGCACCTTTTAGTTCTTCATCAGAAAAATGTAATTTTTTTAATTCCTCTTCCGGTGGTGAGTAGGGTTCTGCACAATGAGAACATACCTTTCTTACTAAACGTTGTGCCATAACTAAAACCATTGATGATGCTACCAAAAATGGCTCTATTCCTATATCAACCAATCTTGTAATGGAAGAAGGAGCATCATTAGTATGTAGTGTGGAAAGAACCAAATGTCCTGTCAATGCTGCTTTAATTGCTATTTCGGCAACCGTATAGTCCCTGATCTCACCAACCATGATAATATCGGGATCTTGCCTCAAAAATGCTTTCAAAGCAGCACTAAAAGTCATACCTATCTTCGCCTGTATCTGAACTTGATTAATGCCTTTTAAATTGTATTCTACAGGATCTTCCGCTGTCATGATATTAACAGCACCTTTATTTAGATTGGATAATGCAGAATAGAGTGTTGTTGTTTTACCGGATCCCGTAGGTCCTGTGATAAGAAGCATTCCCCATGGACTTTCAATTGCCTTCATAAATTCCTTTAATTGCTGCTGCTCAAATCCTAATTTTGTCATATCAAGCATGAGATTCCCCTTATCAAGAATTCTCAGGACTATTTTTTCACCATGAATGCAGGGGAGTGTTGAAACCCTGAAATCTACCTCACGTCCATGTATCTTCATTTTAATTCTTCCGTCCTGAGGAACACGTTTTTCATCAATCCTAAGACCTGCCATTGTTTTAATGATTGCCGCAACCTCATTTTTTTTGGATGCTTGCAAATGTTTCCCCACATCTTTTAAAATGCCATCAAGTCGATATCTTATACGTATATCTTTTTCAAATACCTCGAAATGAATATCTGAAACTCCTTTATTAACCGCATTTACGATAATGCTCTTAACGATCTTTACCATTGGTGATTTTTCAATATTGGCTTGTATCTCTTCTTCACTTTCTCCTTCGAGAGGTGCTGCTTCAAAATCTACTGATTCCATCATAGAGGTTTCCATTTCATCCAACTCATTGTCAAATTGAGATGTGTCCTGATAGAATTTTTGTAAAGCATCATTTACTTGTGATTTGGGAGCCAGCATAATTTGAACCTCCATACCTGTTCGAAATTGTATATCCTGTTCGATCTTACCTTTTTCCGTAGGATCGGATATAACAAGTGTTAGAATTTTTCCCAATACTTCCAATGGAATTATTCCGAACTCTTTGGCAACAGATGGTGGTATAAGTTTCAGCACATTTTTAGGTATATCCTCAAAGGAAGAAAGGTCAATAAATTCAATATTAAATTTATATGCAAGGAACAATGCCAATTTATCCTCGGAAATAAATTTGTTCTCTATTAATATTTCCCCCAATTTTTTATGAGATTTTCCCTCGGTATCCTCTTGTTTTTGAATTTCTAAGGCAATTTTTAATTGTTCTTGAGTAATAATATTGGATTTTATTAAAATTTCGCCTAAAAATTCTGCCATATTATTTTTTCAGATCAAATGCTGCTAATAAAGGTAGAAAAAACTCTTTTATGATTTTGCCCGTATTGTCTTTTTTCTGAAAATATACCAGATACAGACCCGGATTCAAATGGCTGTATGTTGGCGTTAAAGCATTCCATGTCGCTTGATTTGCAATGGGTTTCTTATCCCAGATGTTAAAAAGATATTTACCGCTTAATGAATAAATATCGATCCTAATAGTGTAATCGGATGTATCACTACTGAAATCAAATATGATATTATCTTCATATTTACAATTGTAAACCAACCCGGAGTATGTTCCCTTCACCACATCTACCTTGAATGTGGTAGTGGAAAAAATCATTATAGTTGTTAACATGAATAATAGTACAACAGCTCTTCTCATAGCAACCTCCATTATTTATTATAACTTATTTTATTCTTTTTTCAAATATTTTCACCTAATTATTTTTTCTATATATTTAATTAATGTATTATAATCCAAAAATTGCTTCTCGTCGGTCTTTCTATAAACCAGCTCGAATTTTTTATCTTCCAGATATTTTTTGCCAATGACGATCTTTATGGGTGCTCCCAAAAGATCACTTTCTGCAAATTTTACACCTGCATTAATATTTCTATCATCAAGAATGGTTTCAATTCCCTTATTTTCCAACTCCTCATATAATTTATTCCCAACCTCAACCAAGGTTTCATTAGAGGAATTTAAAAGTAATATATCAACTGCAAAGGGAGCTACGCTCAAGGGCCAATACATTCCTCTTTCCTTTGTATACTTCTGTTCTATGATAGCCGCCATTGTTCTTCCCACACCGATACCATAGCAGCCCATTTCAAAGTTTTTCCTTACCCCCTTTTCATCAACAAAAAAAGCTTTCATTGCCTTTGAATATTTATCTCCTAAAACAAAAATATGCCCCACTTCAATTCCATGAAAACTTTTAAGATAACCGCCGCATTTGGGACAGACATCACCTTCAATTGCAAAGGAGAGATCATAATATTTATCTATATGCACATCTCTTTCAATATTGACATTTTTAAAATGATAATTTTTTTTATTCGCTCCTACTGCAAAATTACACAGTCCTTTTAAAGAAATATCTGCAAAAATATCCTTCACGGGAAGGTCAATGGGTCCAATAAAACCTGCGGGAATATTCAATTTAATAAAATCCTTAGGTACTGCCAATTCACTTGTTCCAATACCCAGAATATTATTAAGTTTATCCATATTAAGATCACGGTCACCTCTCAATAATACGGCAATATATTTATCTTTTGTCCTTATAAGCATGGTTTTTACAATCTTTGTTTCAGGAAGATTTAAGTAGGTTGCTACCTCTTCAACGGTTCTCATCCCTATGGTCTCCACCGTTTCCAAATCTTTATATTCCTCCTTATTGTTTTTGATATTGGTAATTTCTGTTTTTTCATTGTTCGACGCATATCCGCAATCTTGACATTTCAAAATTATTGATTCGCCAACATCTGCATGTACCATGAATTCCTTTGAGGTATTCCCCCCAATGGCTCCGGACTGTGCGGCGACCTCGGAAAATTCCAATTCCAGTTCTGAAAAGATATTATTATATGCCTTTTCCACTTTTTTGTATGTCTTAATTGCGTTTTCTTTTGTGGAATCAAAGCTATAGGCATCTTTCATTAAAAACTCGCGTCCGCGCATTATACCGAAGCGTGGTCGTATTTCATCTCTGAATTTTGTTTGGATCTGATATAATCCGAGAGGCAATTCTTTATAGCTTTTTATGGTCTTTCTAACAAGGTCGGTTATAATTTCTTCATGCGTAGGTCCAAGTACGAAATCTCTTTTATGCCTATCCTCCAATTTCATCATTTCTTTACCGTAAATATCATATCTTCCGGTTTCCTCCCAGAGTTCCTTTGGTGATACGATAGGAAGTACTAATTCATTAAAACCGGCATTGTTCATATGTTTACGAATGATATCAGCTATCTTCAACATGATCTTTTGGGCTATGGGTAATAATGAATAAATACCTGCTGATAATTTTCTAATATATCCCCCTTTTATCATTATAATATGTGATTTTATTTCAGCATCCTGTGGTATCTCCTTCTGTGTTGGAATATAATACTCGCTTCTTCGCATAATAATACCTCGTTATTTATTTTGTATTATAT
>CAYVPX010000052.1:0-9748 GCA_964453935.1 uncultured bacterium
TAATATTTCCTTTTCCGCTATGTTGAGTGGGAGCGAATAATTCAGTAATTATAACTCTAACCGTCAAACGGTCAATTGACCGTTTGACGGTTTTAGACATTCTTAAACAAAAGGAAATCAAAGGGAAGAAAGAGGAAAAGAGAAAAGGAAGCAAAAGAATAAAAATCAAAAACGGAATAATCCGAAATAATATCAATTCAATAATTTCTTTATCTTTCGTCTGTCCATCACCATTTTTTAAATTTTTCTCAAATTTTCAACCACAAAAATTTGAAAGCGTCAAAGCGTCAACCTGGCACCAATTATCTAAGCAAGAATCCAGTTTTGTCTAATTATTGGTTTTGTGTCAACATTTGCGTCAACATTTGTGTCAACATTTGCGTCAGATTTGCTTTGAATTTTTCTCAAATTTTCAACCACAAAAATTTGAAAGCGTCAAAGCGTCAACCTGGCACCTAAATTTTAAAAAATCTTTTTATTTTTTTCCAAAAGCCCTTTTCTTCAAGTTTATAGGGAAATGGATAGATAAGCTGCCCCTCAAAAACCTTCAAACCGTTATTGATTAAAATATCTTCCTTATAATGGGGATTTACATACTTATTAAAAATGTTTAAAGCTTCTTGAAAAACGAATCGGCGACGTGGGCTGCAATGGCAATCGGAACCAATAAAATGGACCATATCCATTGATAAGAGTTTTTTAGCTGTATTTTCAATTTCTTCACCGAATTGACCTGCTAAACTTCCTAAATTTATTTGTATTAAAACATCTTGATCGATAAAATTCCCCAGTTTCTCCGGATTTTTCATGATCTCACTATTCCTTTCCGGATGTGCCCATATCAATGAGATCTTATTTTTATAGATCTCTTTTATAAGATCATCCAGATTGGGAGGTAAAAAAGTAAAATCAACCTCAAAAAGAACATGTTTTCCCTTATTATTGATAGTTAAAACATCCCTTTTACAAATTTTTTCCACCGTATCTTCGGAAAGATAAACCTCGGAACCAGGAAAAAGTTCTATTTTATCCTTGAAATAACTCTTCACTTGATCCTTGAATTTATTAAAATTTACCAGCAGATTTTCAGGGCCATTGTCGTACAGATGAGGATAAATATGTGAAGATAAAAGAAATTTATCAAAACCCATATTATAAAATTTTTCCAAATATTCAATGGAGACACTACTTCCCTTAGAACCATCATCTACATTAGGAAGAAAGTGCGAGTGAAAATCTATCATTTATTTATATATTCCTTTCTTTCCTTATTGTATTTTTTATCCTTGTAAAAAGCAATATTCTTTGGTCTCATTTCAGTAAGGTCAATAGCATCAAATTTACAGACATCATAACATTTTAAACATCCGATACATTTTTCTTCATCAATTATATGCTTTTCCTTGACCTTTCCCTCAATGACATTAACAGGACAAACACGAGCACATAATGTGCAGCCCACACATTTATCATTGATAACCGGCATTTTTCTCTCTTCTTTTCTCGTATCCGTTATGGTGTTCCTGGGACAAACCTGAGCACACAATCCACAATCTACACAAAGTTCATAGTGCATAACGGCAAGATTGTTTTCAATGGTAATGGCACCGTCAACAGGACAATTCTTTTCACATAAACCGCAGGAAATACATCCTACCTTGCATTCCTTTATAACATCTTTTGCAACTTCTTGATTTTTACATCGTATAAGTACCTCTTTATTTATGGGTTGCAATACAAGAACATTTTTCGGACATGCGGCAACACATAATCCACAACCGGTACATTTATCCGGATCAACAATCGGCAGATCTTTATCTCCAATATGAATAGCATCAAAAGGGCATGCGCGCTCGCAATCACCATATCCCAGACAACCATAAACGCATGATTTATCACCACCCCCGACAAGTTTAGCTCCTGCACAGGTATTCACACCGGAATAATCGGCTTTTTTAGGAGCAAGCTCACAATCGCCTTGACATAGTAAAAAAGCAATTTGTTTTTGTTTTTTACCACCAGTTTTGACCCCAAGTATTTTTTGAATGCCTTTTAATGTTTTTTCGCCGCCGGGTGTACAAAGATCGATAGGGGCACCTTTTTTCACAATTGCCTCGGCATAAGAAGAGCAACCTGCATAACCACAAGCGCCGCAATTAGCACCTGAAAGAACATTTTCTATTTGTTCTATTCTGGGATCTTCTTCCACATGAAATAATTTATTTGCAACACCCAATATTATAGCAAAAATAATTCCTAAACTTACCAATATAACTATTGATGTTAATATAACTCCCATATTATTCTCCAATCAATCCTGAAAATCCCATAAAGGATAATGACATTAATGCTGCAACGATCAGGGCAATTGCAGTACCCTGAAAAATTTTTGGGATCTTTGCCAATTCCAGTCGTTCTCTTATGCTAGCCATCATCAATAAGGCGAGGGTAAAACCGATACCGGCAGAAAAGCCAAAAACAATTGATTCCAATAAATTATAATGCTGTGTAACATTTAATAATGTTACTCCCAATATAGCACAATTCGTTGTTATCAAAGGCAAGTATATCCCCAATGCCTTGTAAAGTTCGGGAAGTGCTTTTTTCAGATACATTTCAATAAATTGAACCAATGCTGCAATGGTAAGGATAAAGGCAATGGTCTGCAAAATATCACTTAACCCAAAATGAACTAAAAGCAGCTGTATAAACCAAGTAATAAAGGAGGCAAGCGTCATGACAAATGTAACTGCCATACCCATTCCTAAAGCTGAATCGAACTTTTTAGAAACACCTAAATAAGGACAAATACCTAAAAATCTTGACAATACAAAGTTATTCACAAATATTGCGGAGACCATTATTAATAATAATTTTGAGATTTCCATTTATGCCTCCTTCTTTTTCTTCATCGAGAGCCAATTAAAAAATGCCAGTAATAATGCCATTGTAAAAAATCCGCCGGGGGAAAGTACAAAAAATAACATTGGTTTATAGGTATGCGGGAAAACCAGATAGCCAAAGAGTTTATTTGAGCCCAATATTTCTCTAATACTCCCTATGAGGGTCAATGATAGTGTAAAACCTATGCCCATTCCTAATCCGTCAAAAAAAGAAGGTATTACACTATTTTTCCCTGCAAATGCCTCTGCTCTACCCATAATTATACAGTTGACCACGATCAATGGAATGAATATGCCCAAACTCTTGTTCAAGGCAGGTAAAAAACCAGCCATGACAAACTGCACAATGGTAACGAATGTTGCAATAACAACAATGTACGCAGGAATATGGACTTTGGAAGGGATCAAGTCCTTTATCAGAGAGATTATTACATTAGACATTATAAGAACGAAGGTCGTTGCCAAACCCATACCGATAGCGTTGGTAGCTGATGTTGTTACAGCAAGTGTAGGACACATTCCCAATACCAATCTAAAAGTAGGATTCTCATCTAATATACCATTTTTAAACACCTTTAAAATGTTCATTTTGAAACCTCCTCATTTGATTTAATAATTTTAAAAGCAGCGGCAATCCCCTTTTTGATTCCGTTTGTCACCGCTTTCGAGGAAATGGTGGCACCTGTTAATGCTTGTATTTCATTATTTTTATTAGGTTTATGTTTAACAACAATAAGATCTTCATAATTTTTACCGAAAAACTGTTTTTGAAAATAGGGAATAGGTGAAATTTTTACCCTCTTTTTCCCTGTAATAAAATCCCAAATGTATTTATTGGATCTTATCTGATTCATTTTTGCTCCCAAACCCGGGGTTTCCTGTTGAGAAATGATTTTGATCCTTGTAATAGCCCCATCCGGTTTGACTCCTGCTATGATCTGAATGATACTTGAAAAGCCTCCTTTTTTACAAAGGACAGCATAACCTAATAGCTTATTATCTTTATCAAAACATTTCCAGTAATGAGAATTATTATTTTTAACCTCTTCTTTTTTTGCCATATCATTAAAAACAAATTTGATTGCATTCTCAACACTTGCTTTTTTTTGTATTTCTATCTTACCTTTTACTCTTATATAAACATACGATAAAATACCCGCAGATAATACTGTTACAATTACTAATGTTACAACGAATTTAATTGTATCTTTCATCTTGCACCTCCCTTAGCATAACCGAAGGGCTTAGGTTTGGTAAATCTATCGATCATAGGAACAAAGGAATTCATTATGATGATTGAGTAACAAACTCCCTCGGGGTATCCGCCCCAACGACGGATAATCACTACAAGAAGACCGGCACCAACAGCAAATATCACTTTACCCCATGGGAACATTGGTGATGTTACATAATCCGTCGCCATGAAAAAAGCACCAAGGAAGAGTCCACCGGCAAGCATTTGAAAAAGAATATTACCATGAAAAAGACCTTTACCTCCGAACATCCAACCTAATATGCCAACTGTTAAAATATAAATTACCGGAATGTGCCAGGTAATGATCTTTTTCCAGATCAAATAAAGTCCGCCGAGAAGTAATAGTAAAGCTGACACTTCCCCTATTGAGCCGCCAACATAACCAAAAAATAGATTTGATAATGCGGTTTTGCTATATAGAACATGCTGAATAGAACTCAATTGATTCGGAGTGATGGTCCCATTAGAAACAAAATTAATGGATTGCCCCAATGCATTTAAAGGTGTTGCACTCGTAATTGTATCTACAACATTATGAGGAAGACCACTTAGCGTATTGATCAAGTTTTGTGGAATCCCTGCCATATTCAAACCTTTTCTAATAGGTGCTTCCCATGTCGTTATATATACAGGCCAGGAGGCAAGTAAGAATGCTCTGCCTATAAGTGCAGGGTTAAAGGGATTATAACCCAAACCACCAAAGATCATCTTCCCAAACCCAATAGCAAAAAATGCGCCGGCAAATGTTACAAGAACAGGTGTCTGGGGAGGAAGGGTTAATGCCAAAAGGAGACCTGTCAATACAGCAGATCCATCATAAATCCTCACCTTCATTTTGAACATCCTTGCAAAAAGCCATTCTGTAAGAACAGCACTTATAATACTTACCAATATGGTTGTTAATGCAGGTACCCCAAAGACATATATACCCCATAATGTAGGTAATAGCAAAACAGCAATAACCGTCCACATTATTCTCGAGACAGTTTGCTTGGAGTAAATATGTGGAGAAGTTGATATTTTCAATTTATTCATTTTTTATTCTCCTTTCTCATTTCTGCCATTATCTTTGCCTTTTCCAATTTTATGAATTGTACCATTGGTCTTTTCGATGGACAAATGTATGCACATGAACCGCATTCAATACAATCAAGAACATTCCAATCTTTTGCTTCCAAGTACCTTTCATTCTCACCCAAAAGGGCATATTGATATGGAGCAAGGTTCATTGGACAAACATCAACACATTTATTGCATCTGATACAAACATCGTACTCATCAGTTAATGTTTCTTCGGATGTAAGCACTACAATTCCCGAGGTTCCCTTTTGAACAGGAATAGAAAGATCGGATATTGCAAAACCCATCATTGGACCACCCATTATGACCTTTGCGGCATTATCCGTTAGACCGCCTGCCTTTTCTACAAGATAACTTATGGGAGTTCCTAATGGAACAAGGAAATTTTTGGGTTCATTTATTCCATTGCCTGTAATTGTAGTTATCCTTTCATATAGTGGTTTACCTTCATTGATAAGCTCATAAATGGCAGCTGCTGTACCGGCGTTTTGAACAACTACACCAACCTCCATGGGAAGACCACCGGCTGGAACTTTTCTTTTCAATACAGCATAAATAAGCTGTTTTTCACCGCCTTGCGGGTATTTTGTTTTCAATGCAACGGTCTTAATATTCTCTTCTTTTGCTGTAAGTTCCTCCATTTTTGCAATAACATCCGGTTTATTTGATTCAATCCCTATATAACCATCCTTTGCATTTAACGCCTTCATCAGAAGTTTCAATCCTTCAATAACCTTTTCCGGCATTTCAAGCATTAAACGATAATCACTGGTCAAATAGGGTTCACATTCCGCTCCATTGATTATTACGGTATCGATGGGTTTATCCTTAGGAGGTGATAGCTTCACATGGGTTGGGAAAGTTGCACCGCCCAAACCAACAATACCACCTTCTTTTACCTTATTAATAATTGCTTCAGGTGTTAGTTCCTTTAATGGTGATAGAGCAGCTTTTTCATACTTTTCATTATTTTCAATAATAATGGTCTCTACCTTTGTTCCTAAAAAACTCAATCGCTTCTCGATACCTTTTACTTCCCCCGAAACAGATGAAAAAATATTTGCCGAAACAAAACCGCCGGCTGCAGCTATAATTTGTCCTACTTTAACATCATCACCTTTTTTTACAATTGGTTTTGCAGGTGCACCAATATGCTGTGAAACGGGAAAATACATAAGCTTTGGCGCTTGCAATCTCTCAATTGCTTTATCCTTGGAAAGTGATTTCATATCAGGGGGATGAATCCCTTTTTTAAAAGTCAATAGTCCCATACTACGCTCCTAATAATTTTTAAAAGAATTTGTTTAATTATACCATTTTAAATAATTATTTCAACCGTTTCTTTAATATTGTTATTTTTTTCTCAAACTTTCTTTAGGAATATTCAGATTTTTAAAATGTAAGTTCATATATAATTGAACCTTAACAATAAAACTATGATTTCAATAAGTTCTATACTTCCCTCAGGACATTCAAAGAAGAGCATATTTAAATATATTTCTTAAAATTATTTCTCTTTATATTTGTTAAAACAATCCCTGCACACCGGTTGGTAAATGTTCTCTGCACCCACAAGGATTTGATCATGATTTTCAACGATCCTTAAACTTTTAGTAGCAGGGGCACCGCATTTTACACAGATCGCCTGAGTTTTTACTACATCATCAGCAATTGCCAGAAGCTGCGGCATGATCCCAAATGGTTTACCCATATAATCCTGATCCAATCCGGCAATAATGATCCTTACCTTTCTATCTGCAAGATTGTTTACTATATCAATAAGCCCTTCATCAAAGAATTGTGCTTCATCTATTCCAACCACTTCAACATCATCGGTCAAATGTTCAAGTAATTCTTTAGAATTTTTTACACTTATTGCACTTAACTTCTGTGCAGAATGGGAAACAACATATGCTTCATCATATCGATTATCGATCTCGGGCTTAAAAGTTAAAATATTCTTTTTGGCAATTTGCGCCCGACGTAACCTCCTAATGAGTTCCTCGGATTTACCTGAGAACATTGACCCTGAAATCACCTCTATCCAACCCAACCATTTTGGAATAAAGTTCATATATCCTCCTTTTTTATATTATATTTTTTAATTTTGCTGATTAATGAAGCACGGGACATACCTAATATTTTGGCAACCTTAGTGTTATTCTTATATTTTTTTAAATTACTAAGGATGGCTAATCGTTCTATTTCATCCATTGATCTATCTATGAACGCATCCCCTGCATCAAAAGATTGTCCTTGCTGTAATGTTCCATTTGCCTTAATGGTTTCAGGAATATCTTTAATATTTATTGTATCCTTATCATTAAATATCACAATATGTTCAATGGTATTCTTTAATTCTCTCACATTCCCCGGCCATGGATATTCTAATAATAATTCTAATGCTTCCTTATCTATTGACATTAAAGGTTTCTGATACTGCCTGCAGTACTGTATAATATAATAGTTGGATAAAGCATAAATATCTTCTTTTCTATCTCTTAATGGCGGTATTATTATTTTAACAACATTTATCCTATAGTAGAAATCTTCCCTGAATTTTCCCTCATTAACGAGTTTTTCAAGGTCCTTATTGGTAGCAAATACCAACCTTGCATTAATAGTAATAACCTTATTGGAACCAACAGGCATGATCTCCTTTTTTTCCAAAAATCTTAATAATTTTACTTGTGTTAATAATGAAATATCCCCTATTTCATCTAAAAAGAGTGTTCCGCCTTCTGCTAATTGAAACTTTCCCTTCCTTGATGTCTGCGCTCCTGTAAAAGCACCTTTCTCATATCCAAAAAGTTCCGACTCCAATAATGTTTCAGGGAATGCCGAACAGTTTATGGGAATAAACGGACCATTTTTGAAATTGGAATTATAATGGATCGCCTGAGCAATGAGTTCTTTACCAACTCCGGATTCACCAAGTATAAGGACATTTGCAGATGTAGGTGCAATTTGTTTTACCTGATCAACAATATTATTCATCTTTTCTGATTTATAAATTATATTACTGAAATTATATTTTTCAATGAGCTTGCTCTTTAATGATTTTATTTCTCTTTCAAGTCCCAACTTTTCATATGCCTTATCAACAAATACCTCAATTTCATCCAATTTAAAGGGTTTGGTAAGGTACTGAAATGCTCCTAATTTTATTGCATTAATGGCTATATCTATTGATGCAATACCTGTTATAACGATGATCTCAATACTTTTTCTCGTAGATTTCAGTATTTTTATGAGTTCAAGACCATTACTGTTTTTCAAATTGAGATCGGTAATAACTATTTCATAATCATGCTGCTTAACAAGTTTCAAAGCATCATTTACATTATCTGTACCATTAACGAATTCACCTTTCATATTAAAATAATCAATAATGGTTTCTCTGAGATTAGCGTCGTCCTCAACTACTAATATTTTTTTCATTTGTTTTTAATATTATCGGGAAAGCTTATGATAAATCCGGTACTTTCCTCTGATGATCTTATCTCAATAGTTCCGTGAATATCTTCTAAAAGATCTTTAACGATGAACAGTCCGAGACCACTACCCTCTTCCTTAGTGGAGAAACCCGCTTTAAATATTTTTTTTTGCAATTTTTCATCTATTTTTTCCCCATAATTTATAATGGTGATCTTTACTTTATCTTTTTTCTTTTCTGTTCTAATGATAACCTCATTTTTTTTACTTTCAAGCTCAAGAGAATTTTTTATTATATTTCCCATAATAATACTCAGTTTTCTTCTATCTTGGTTAATATTTTTTATTTTTAGATCATAATTAGTCCTTATCTCTATCTTCTTTTTATTTATGAAATTCCTGTAATTATCAATGATCTCATTCAATAATCCGTAAAAGGAAAATTCTTCCGCATTATTTTCCTTTTTAAAAACATAAGAAATATTAAGAATGAATTTATAGAGTTCAAGTGATTCGTTTTTCATACGATTCGTAAATTTTATTACATTTTCATCTTTAATATTTAGCTTTTTTAAATATCTCTCCAATATCTCAGAATTTAATAGTAATACTTGTAATTTATTCTTTATTTCATGTATGGCAAAGCCGAATTCTTTTTCATTTTCCATATCTTAATTATATCATTTTTTAAAAATTTGTAAAGACCTTTTTGTAAAATATTTTGACAATTTGTTAATTTATATTGTATTTACCTGTTCGATCGATAATATTTTTTACAATTTTCTACTTTCTACCCGCACTTTTTACTTCTTACTTGACATTTCAGGTCGTTCACAGCAATAGCGTGGAATACAGTATTTATATTTTAATCAGAATTCAGAGCTCATGATTATTCGCCATTATAATAATAGTTATAACTTTCTATTCACTTATTGACCAATTGGTCAATTGCGAAATTGTTACTTCAATACAACTACCTTTCCAGTTTTTATGGTTTTGCCCTTTGAATCTGTCACCGAATAAAAATAGACACCTGAAGAAACAAATTTTTCGGCACTATTTTTCAGATACCATT
>CAYVPX010000053.1:0-2120 GCA_964453935.1 uncultured bacterium
CAATAAAACAATTAAATTATATACAGAGGTAAGAGAAATAAATGATACGGCTTTTGATTACTTAAACAATTTTTAGGAAAAAAGATGTTAATAACCAAAAAGGAGCAGATATGAAAAATAACTATTTCTTAGCGATTGTATCAATTGTGATTGTTGTATTTTCAGGATGTACAAAAAGCAACAATAATATAGTTTTAAAAGATGAAGGAAGTCTAAAAAACAAAACCATTAATTCCCTCGGAAGAATATCTAACATAAAGGTTGACTCTAAAAATGATATTTATATCTTAGACTTAACTGATAAGAAAATTGTCGTTATTGATTCTCTCGGCAATTATAAATTTTCATTTGGAAAGGCAGGAGAAGCTCCTGGAGAATTTAGTGGTCCCCGGCAATTAAATATTGGGAAAAACGATTTTATTATAGTTTCTGATTTATATAACCATAAATTAGTTGTTTTTGATTCGATAGGAAAATATCAGTGTGAAATTAGGAGAAACATAAACAACCCTACATTTGCCGTTAATGATAGTTCGATAATTGTACCTAACTACGAAGGAGACCAGTTGTTTGCGATCTACAATTACAGTGGTAAACTTCTGTATAAAGCAGGGAAAAAAGAACAATTAACTCCTACGCAGGAAAAATCGTTCGAGAGCAAATATAATAGAATACATGCTATTTTAGTCAATAGAGACACAATATACGTTTCATATGAATATTCTTATCTCATTGAAAAATACGATATGAAAGGGAATCTGATTAAGAAAATATTTCCACCGAAAAAACTGAAAGATATTCCAATGCCTAAAAATGAAAATAATACTACCATTATTCGATATGCGCCTTATTCGCTTTTACTCACCCGGAAAGGTTATTTGTTGCATTGGATCTATGAAGACAATAATAGTAACAATACGAAAGATTTTGCTTTTTGTGATATATTCAATAGTGATGGGAAATTCATAAAAAGGTTAAATACTCGGGCAATCGGTTGGTGCATTGACAAAAATGATCGTATATATATGGCTGATTACAAAAATGATTCAATTATTATTAGGAAATACAAACTTGATATAAAATAAAATTACCGAACAAAACAGTTGGGTTAATATGAAACTATTTAATTGTGGGCAATAAAATGATAAGAAGAAAAGATCCCCCAGAAGGCATTTTAATTTTAAAGATTCTTGAACATAAGGAATTGCTCCGCTCAAATAATCTTTAATATTAGTATAAATAATGTTTAACTTGATAATCTTATTAACTGTCTCTCTATCACTGAGTAAAGCCGAATCGCTTGCGGTTAAGAATTCACCCGAGATGGTTTCTATGTACCAAAATATGATGTCTCTCCAGGATGAATACAAATCTTTAATTTATTCGTTCATTCCTTCTTTTTATATTAAGGGAGATATACCGAGCATTTCATATTTTAGTGATGATATATATTATCCCGGCTCACCTAATCCTATACCATATTGGGAGAAATATGAAAACAAAGGCATATCCGTAGGCCTAAAATCAAGAACTCCCTTAGGAGGGAAAATGGGAGTTTCATATAACATATTCAAAAGGGGAGAATATTACAATCTGTATGATGATAGAGAATACTATGAAAAGACATTAAAATTCAACATTAATCAACCGATAAATACAATAAACCTGAGTTTAACTAAAATTGATTATAAACGAGCTGAAATAGAATTGTATAAAATTGCAATATCGAGAAAGAAATATTCAATTGAGTCAGAGGTGATAAACAATTATATCAATTTTTGGATAACGAATAAAATGCAGTCATTGTCAGATTCTCTGTCATTATCGTTAGTATCCGAAGAGAGAGAATTGAAATACGCATATGAGAATAATGTTATCGATAAGATGGAATATTTAAAAAGCAGAGGCAAATTGGAGTATTTGATTGCAAATATAATGAAAATTGAAACAGACCGTGAATCGTATAGATATTATCTTTCGAGACTGATTGGCTCCGATTCGTTCGAAATAGAAAATCCAAAAATTACCGGAATAACAGGAGAGCCAATACCAACAAGCTATTTTGACATCGAAGAACTACTTGTACAAAAGAAAATTCAGCAATTACATCTTAATGAATT
>CAYVPX010000053.1:2220-9699 GCA_964453935.1 uncultured bacterium
CCGAAAAAGGAATAATCTTATACGAGAGATAAAACTGCTTAAGAACTCCTTGGAATATACGGAAGAAATGATCAAATCAACTGATATAAAAACACTGCCTTATTATGAAAAATATAAATTATTAAATGACTATTTGAGTGACTTGGAATCATACGGAGATGCTTTGAAAAATTATTATATTTTAAAATCACAATTTGCCGACACGGTGGAGGTGAAATGAAAAAATACATGCTTATTACTGTGGTTATTATTGCAGTCGCACTTTTAACAGTGGGCATAATAGCAATTCATAGCCGGAAGGATAATAAAAATAAAAGAGCAACACCAAATTTACCCCCACTTGAAGTAAAAGGAATAATTGTTAAAAGAGGGACAATAACACAATATATTGAAGAAATAGGCGTAGTGCAATCTGAAAGGGAGGCTCACTATTTTTCCCCAATAAATGCATCGGTTAAAAAGGTAAATGTAGATAATGGAGCATTAGTTAAAAAAGGAGATTTTATTCTGCAATTGGCGAATAAAGTGGAAAGAGATAAACTTGAAAAAGCAAAAGTGAATTTATTGAGAGTTAGAAAAAAGTTCGAATACGCATTAAAACATAAATGGGGTGATAGTACGATATTGAGAACAACGACGGGGTTAGATGATGCGGAAACAAATTATTATAATGCGAAAAAATTATACGATATGACTAAAGTTTATGCTCCGTTTTCTGGAATAATAACAAATCTTAGTATATCAGAGGGAAGTTTTGTGAATACAAATGAAAAATTATTTGATCTAATAGATAATCGCCATTTTAAAATCATTGTAAACATTCCTGATGTGGAGATAAAGGGAATCAAAAAGGGGAATAAAGTGATAATAAGCAAAATGATTTCCGATGAGAAATTCGATGGCAAAGTATCAAATGTTGTTCCTATTGTAGATAAAAAAAGTAAAAATGTAAAAATCTTGATTTCTACCAATCATAGGTTTATGATCGGAAGTTACCTAAAAGTAAAAATTGAAAGCGGGAAATTTTTAAATAGAATTAGAGTGCCTAATAGTGCGATTCTATACAGGGAAGGACAATACCTTGTATTTAAAGTTAAAAACGGAAAAGCTAAATGGCAATGGATTAAAAAGGGAGTTGAAGGGGAGAATTATACGGGAATTTCGGATGGTGTTTCCGAAGGAGATACGGTAATAACACAAGGGCAATATTCAATATCAAATGACGCATCGGTTTCCGTTATTGTAAAATGAAATTTATTCGAGTTTTTATTAACCGACCCGTATTCACATCGATGTTATTTATAACAATTCTCTTAGTCGGGGTTGTCTCTTTTTTTAATTTATCATACGATTTGCTCCCGGATATAACACTTCCAAAACTTTCTGTTTTGACAAAGTATAAAAATGCTTCACCGGAGATTGTAGAAAATGAGATAACAAAAAAAATCGAAGAGTCTCTCTCAGGATTATACGGAGTTGTATCTACAAGATCCGTATCTACGGACGGAGTTTCTTTAGTTACGCTATATTTTGAAAGAGGTAGTGACTTAAAATTATCCACATTAAAACTACGGGAAAAATTGGATGAAATTTCATGGCAGTTACCGAAAAAAGCTTCTCATCCGGTAATTTTGAATGAAAACCCCACATCAATACCTATAATGGGTATATGGGTAAAAGGGAATGATAATTTTATAAGAAACGTAATTGCAAGGAGATTAGAACAAGTTGAAGGCGTGGGAGAAGCAAGAATAATTGGGCTTAGGCAAACGGAATTAGTTATAACACTGAATCCCGGGTTGATGAAAGCATATGGAGTTACATTAAAAGATGTCATAGCCATTCTCCACGATAACAACATTTCGATTCCTCTGGGATTGGTAGAGGAGGGACAATATACATTCCCGATAAGGTTCCAATCCGAAACAACCACACCGGCGGCAATAGGGCAATTGGCTCTTATGAACGGGAAATTTCACTTTAAAGATATTGCAAAAATAAAATACGGACAGAGTCGCAAAGAATCCGAAATATTGTATAACAACAAAGAAGGATATTTAATCCGAATATACAAGAGTTGGAACGGCAATACATACAGAATATCGAATAATATCTCAAAGACATTAAAAACCATTAAATCTCAACATTCGGGATTTGAATATAAAATATCATATAGTGATGCTACCTTCATAAAATCTTCTTTCTATAACATATTACTTTCATTACTATTGGGCTCTGTTTTAGCATTTCTTGCGTTAGTGATATTCACAGGGAATATAAAAATTCCCTTTATACTCGGCGTTTCTATTCCTGTTTCTATAATTGCATCTTTTTTCTTTTTCTATATATTCAAATTTAATGTTAACATTATGTCCTTATCGGGACTTGCCCTTGCTATAGGAATGTTAGTGGATTCATCAATAGTGGTTCTCGAGAATATAATAAAAAGAAAAGACGTTGTTAAAGGAGCCAGTGAGGTATGGATTGCTGTAACAACCTCCATTTTGACAACCATAGCCGTATTTTTCCCTATAATTTATATACAGGGTATAGTTGGAATGATGTTAAAGCCTCTATCATTTGCAATAATTGTGACACTTTTGATCTCACTTTTCGTTGCCTTTTCATTGGTACCTTTACTTGCCAGTAAAACAGGAAAAATAAAAGACACGGGAGGGATGATATATACCTATACATCAAATCGATTCAATACCACTCTATCCTGGGCATACAAAAATTACAGAACGGTATTTATCATTTCTATAATTTTTCTTGCTATAAGTCTATTATCATTTATAATTCTTAAAAAAGAAACAATACCAAATATGAAATCCGATAAAGTGATAAAATTAGAATTACCGTATAATTCAGACTTATCGGAGATGGTATCAATTTCTAAGAGATTATCTCTATATCTGCAAAAACGAGATAAAAATGTAAGAATACTCGAAGAAATAGGGAAAACGGATCCGTTCGGTGTTTCGCATACGGGGTATGCAAAACTACGAATTTCAGGAGGAAACCATATTAATGTACAATCATTGCAACCTTTATTCAAAGAATATAACAACCTTTCCTATTCTGTCAGCTCGATAAACCCCATTTTCTCATACTTTGAAGATTTTGGCACTTATAAGTTACTGATTCCCTACACGAATTTCGATGATGAATGGGAGAAAAACAAAATCGTTGCAAGACTATTGCCAAACTATCATTCCACCTCTTCGGAAGAAATACCGATAATTAATTTAGAATTAAATAGAATGGTAGCAAAAGAATTTAATATCAATACCAACAGACTGCTTACCCATATAAAATTATTAATTTCGGGAGAAAATGTTTTGAATATAAAACAAGGAGAAAATAGACTTGAAATCATCTTAAAAATCGGAGATTATTCCAATTTTAATAAAATAATGTCCGGAAAGTTTATTGGGATACCTCTAAAAGAACTTTTCACTATTGAATACAAAAAGGTACCGCGGAGAATAATCCGGTATAATGGAAAAAGAGTTATAGAATGTGTGTTACCGTACAAAAGTAACATGAAAATTCCCAGGCTTCCATTTCCCTATCAAATAGGTGGCGAAGTAAAAGAATACAAAACGGCATTAAATAGTGCCCTTTTTGCATTCCTTATATCTGTATTTTTAGTGTATATGATATTGGCATCATTTTATGAGTCTTTCAAGTTACCATTGATAATTATGATAACAATTCCTTTTGCAGCCGGAGGTTCACTAATAACTCTGCTCCTTACCGGAACAAGTATAAATATTTTATCTCTTATTGGTATTGTTATCATTGTAGGAATCGTTGTGAATAATGCGATTGTTCTTCTTGACCAGGCCGAACGATTAAGAAAAAATAATGTAAAGGCTCCGGGAATGGAAGCTGCTAAGAACAGGTTGCGTCCCATTCTTATGACAACATTGACTACCGTTTTAGGGTTGCTCCCACTCTCATTCGGAGCGACTCTTCAATCTCCTCTTGGAAGAAGTGTAATCGGAGGACTATTATTCTCTACATTTGCAACTCTAATATTTATTCCCATTGTTTATGATAAAGTGGTTTATAAATAGGCCCGTTTCCCTGTTTTGCGTCTACAGTATAATTTTCCTATTGGGAATGGTATCACTGTTTAAAATACCAATAGAATTCTATCCTGACGTTGAAATGCCTTCTATTACAATCAATTTTTACCTAAATAATGTATCCCCTGAAGCGATGGAAAAATATGTTACAAGCAAGATCGAGTCAGCCGTCTATAAGTTAAATGGAGTAAAGGATGTAAAATCTCGTTCTGAAAGAGGAGAATGTAGCGTTGTAGCGACTTTCGTGAAAGGAACAGATATGGTATATCAACGCGTATTGTTATTCGAAGCCATTCGGCAGTTGAGTCTACCCGAAGGAATTTCGGGTCCCTATATATCCGAAAACATTCCCAATGAAATTAACAAGGGGCATACCTTTATATTGTACATCTCCGGCCCATATTCACTTATTGAATTAGGGGAATATGCAAATATGCTAAAATCCAATTTATCAAAAATCAACGGAATAAAAGATATATCAATAGAGGGCACATTAAGACCTTTTATAGATATAAAACTAAAAAGCAATAGATATCGACCGGAGACGATTGCAGATCAATTGATTAGAGATAAAGTAACTGTTGGTAAAGCAAAAATTAATGGCAGAGAAATATCGGTTATATTTAGGAAATATAAAAATATACGAAACGTTTTGATTGATGGTGTTCCTTTATACAAAATAGCTACAATTGAGTATTTACATAAGGAACCCTATGTAATAAGTAAAATAAATGGCAATAGGCAAATCACAGTTAATATAGATAAACAACGAGGGTATAATCTGTTAAAGATTGATAGGGATATAGAAAAAACTCTCTCTCATTTTAATTTGGAAAGAGGAATGAAAATAACCGTAGCGAGAAATGAAGCCGATGAAATCAAAGAGACGATAAAGAATATATTCTTATTAGGATTGATCAGTATATTGGGTGTGGGGATAGTACTATTCTTCTTTTTTAAAAAGCTATATCAGGTGATAATATTTCTTCTTTCTATATTGTTCTCGGTTTTATTAACATTTACATTACTTTACTTTTCAAAACTCTCGATAAATGCCTTAACATTGGCAGGATTAGCTCTCGGTTTTGGTATGCTCGTTGATAATTCCATTATAGTCCTTGAAAATATTATGAGAATGAAAGAAAATAACATGAATAACCCTGAATTAAATGGTGCCAAAGATGTTTCCCTCGCGATCATAGCTTCAACTCTGACTACCATATCCGTTTATATACCATTTTTATATTTTCAGGGTAATCTGAGGATATATTACAAACAATTTGCTTTATCTTCCACATTTGCTTTGTTATCCTCGATATTTGTCGCTTTAACATTGATCCCATCACTTACACGACACTTAACACCAGTTAGAAGAAAGCAAAATTATTATTTCCCTAATATTGCGAGAAAAATACTAAAATTTAAATGGGGCACATTGGGCATTTCGCTACTTCTGTTTGTGGGCTCGATATATATTTTTGACCATTACATAGTTAAAGGGAATATCTATTATTTCGGGAATAAAAATGAACTTTACATTAACTTAAAACTCCCTGAAGGTTCTCAAAAAAGTTATCTGAACGAAATAGTGAAAAAATTCGAAAATGTAATAGGAAAATATGATGGGGTTAAAAACTTTTATACGACAATATACAAAAATAATGCAAATATATACATTAAATATAAAAATAATCCTGATAAATCTCAAATATACCAATTAAAAGAGAATTTGGAAAAACTTGCCACTAACTTTTCCAATATGAGTATCTATATAATCGGAGCTGGCGAACCTTTTTATTTAGGAGGGGGAGGACTGTCAAGAGGCAGACCTCAATTGACATTAAAAGGGTACGATTATTATGAATTAAAAGAATTGGCAAAAAAAATTTCAAGAGATCTGGCAACTAATAACAGAATACAGGATATTGATCCCAATTTTTCCTGGAATAGCAAACAAAAGGAATATATTCTTTTTAGAAAAAACAATAGCTATGGTTTCAATTTGACAAATAATGAAATCGTTGATAATTTAAGACAAAAAATACTAATTTACAAGGATATTAGCAACAAAACAATCCCCATTGAAATTTATAACGATTCGTTACCAACAATGAAAACAATTTTACATAAAAGAATAAATAATATCACCCCGGTTGCTGCATTAGCCGGAATATCCATATTAAAAACACCGCCGGAAATCAGAAGAGAAAATCACCAGTATCAAATTGATATTGGCTACACTTATAGAGGACCTTACCGGATGGCTATGAATTTTAAATCCGCTTTTTTAAAATCCATTCATCTACCGGAAGGATTCAAAATGGAGGGATCAGATAGGATAAACAAAGAGGCAGAATTGGGTAAAAAAACAATAATAATTGCTGTTGTTTTATCTCTTTTTCTCCTTATGGCAATACTTTCGAGCTTATATGAATCCATTTTAAAACCTATCATCATACTCTTAACAATTCCTTTCTCATTTATAGGAATCGTTCTATTATACTATCTTACAAAAACAAGTTTCGATTCAAGTGCTTTTGTAGGAGTAATACTATTTTCAGGGATAGCTGTTAACGATGGAATTGTTTTGATTGATCATCTATCGAAAGGGAAAAAACAAAGCGAGAGTGAAATCATAAAAAGAACATACGATAGAGTAAGACCTGTTCTTATCACATCATTAACTACCATAATTGCTCTTATTCCCTTCCTTTTCCTAAAATCTCAAGGAGTGATGTTTTCCAAATTATCCCTTTCCACTATTGGCGGATTGATATTTTCGACCATAGGCAGCTTAGTTTTAATTCCCATACTTTACTTTATAATGTTCGGTAAAAAGAGAAATGATAAATAAAGAGATAATATGAAAACAAATATCAAAACATTACTGATTGTTTTCCTTAGTTTTATTTTATTCAATGATCTGCTGGGAGATTTGAAGAAATGGAAGGGCTTCAATAGTTCCTTAATTATTACAAAATGATAAAAATATTAGAAGCAACTTTTAATAGAGAGAATAGATTGTGTTTATCATAGGGAGAATAACAGAATTAAATTTTGGGATAATGATATGCTCGGCGTTGAGTATTCAAAAAGCAAACAGCAGAAATATAGATATTGTAGAATAAAAACGAAAAGAGATATATTTCTCCTTAAAATATTTTTTAATTCCTTTGCCCCTATTGGTTGAAGGGGCTTTTTGCATTTTTCTTTATGCTGTTGGCGGTAGGTCTGCAGTTACCCATTCCTTTCTGACAAAATATCTTATAAACAAAGTTATAGTTATGAAATCGTTTAGAATTTTGAACATTTCTACCTAATCTATTAAAATAATGCTTGACAAATCGATGTTTTCCATTTTAAAATTAAAATGTTAATCGATTAA
>CAYVPX010000054.1:0-9633 GCA_964453935.1 uncultured bacterium
AGTATTCATATTTAGGGCAATTATATAAAAGAGCTAAGAATAAAAAAAAATAAAATTAAAAAGTGTCAAAAAGGCAAGCACCGTCCCCACTTGAAAAAAAAAACTTTTATGGTATAATAAAATATGAGTTATGAAGAATCAAAAGAAAGTAAGTTATTGCAGGAACTTATAAATAAAGTTGAAGCATTAGAAAAAAAGATCGATAAGATCAATGATAATGTAGGTAATTTGGAATTTGATAAGATAAATCGGTATTTTTCAATAGAACTATACAATTTAGAAAAGAAATTGAGAGAAGAAGAACAGGCTGAGAAATTTATTACTACATTTTTTAAAGGCAGATTTCAAACCTGCGAGATCTGTGGAAAGTTCAAATTTATAGAAAAATTAACAAATAAACACGCCGTATGCAACACTTGTTACGATAAATATATCAAAAAAGGTATTTCCATTGCTGATGCAAAAAAAATTGAAAGATCAAAAAAATAAATCAGGAGGAACCCATGATTGATTTAGAAAAGAATTATTCAATTAATGCAAGACGAATGAAAAAGTCTGCCATTAGAGAGTTATTAAAACTTACCGGGAATGATGAGATCATTTCTTTTGCCGGTGGGTTACCGGCACCCGACACATTCCCCACGGAAGAAGTAGCCGATATTACGAAAATAGTTATGGCTCGCGAAGGTAAAAAGGCGTTGCAATATGGTGCTACGGAAGGGTATAAACCATTTGTAGAAGAGTTGATAAAATGGGAAAAGGAAATTAACGAGATTGATATTGAACCAAAAAATTTATTAGTCACCACTGCTTCGCAGCAGGCATTAGATCTGATAGGTAAACTTTTTATAGATCCGTCGGATCCTGTTTTGGTTGAGCGGCCAACCTATCTTGGTGGGTTATCTGCTTTTAATCAATATGGTGCCAAGTTTATAGGCATTAAGATGGATGATGATGATACTGGCATCAGTATTGATTATCTTGAAGAAAAATTGAAAAAATTAAAACAAGATGATGAGCATTATAAATTTGTATATGTTGTTCCTGATTTTCAAAACCCCACGGGGATCACTATTCCCTATGAAAAAAGAAAAAAATTAGTAGAACTTTCAGAAAAGTATAATTTTCTTCTCATTGAGGATACTCCATATAGGGAACTTCGTTTTGAAGGTGAAGATGTAACCCCCCTATTCAAAATGAACAATTCCGGAAATGTTGTTTCTCTACATACCATGAGTAAAATATTTGCTCCCGGTTTGCGACTTGGCTGGATCGTAGGTGAGGAGAAATTAATAGATAAATTAGTTACTGCAAAACAAGCGGTGGATCTATGCACACCTTCCTTTACACAAGCTGTAGCTGCAGAGTTCATGAGAAGGGGTTCTCTTCTTGCCAATGTGAAAAAAGTAAGAAAAATATATACTGAAAAAAGAGATATTATGTTAAAGGCATTAGACGAGCATATGCCCAAACATCCCGACATAAGATGGACCAAACCACATGGAGGATTATTCCTTTGGATCACACTTCCGGATTATGTAAATACTGAAGAGATGTTTCCTGAAGCAATAAAAGAAAATGTTGCTTATATTGTTGGAACCGCATTTGATTGTTACGGGCAGTTAAAAAATACAATGCGTCTCAATTTTTCTTTCCCTGATGTCAATCTTATTGAAGAAGGTATCATTAGATTGAGTAACCTGATAAAAAGAAAATTAAAATAAAACAACAATTATGAAGAAATTTATTGATCTTGCATTGAACACTATTGAACAAAATGGTGCCGGTTATGGTGATATTAGAATAGTGTCAAGAAAGGATAAACAGATCCTAATAAAAAATAGAAATATAGAGAGAAATAATTTTTCAGATACCATGGGTTTTGGTATAAGGATACTTTACGATGGCTCATGGGGCTTTGCATCAGGATATGAGTTTACAAAAGAAAATATTGAAAAAATATGTAAGAAAGCTATTTCCATTGCAAAGACCAATTCAAATATCAGTAGTAAAAAAGTAAAGCTTGCACCTAATCCGGTTTTTAATGATCAATTTTACTCCCCGTTTAAAATAAATCCTTTTGAAATGGATGAAAATGAAATATTAAATTATTTAATAGAAGCCAATAATGCAATGCTTCTTGATAAAAAGATCATAGTTGCACTTACTAATGCAAATTTTAGAAATGAGGAAAAATATTTTGCTAATACTGAGGGTAGTTTCATATATCAAAATTTTATTCAAACCGGTTGCGGGATCACTTGCTTTGCTTTTGACGGCAATGAAATGGCAAAAAGATCTTATCCTGCTTCATTTGGCGGAGATTATAGGAATGCCGGCTGGGAATTTGTTCTTTCAATGGGTCTAAATGAAAATGGTAAAAGAATTGCTAAAGAAGCAATTGAACTATTAAATGCACCAAATGTTCCTCACGGAACCGCAGATATAGTACTTGAAGGTTCACAACTTGCCTTACAAATACATGAATCGGTAGGTCATCCCACCGAACTGGATCGGGTATTGGGTTATGAACGTTCGTTCGCGGGTACAAGCTTTGCTACATTGGATAAGTTATATGACCTTCAATATGGCTCCCCATTAGTGAATATTGTTGCAGATGCTACAAATGTTGAAGCATTGGGGGGATTTGCTTATGATGATGAGGGTGTTGAAGCACAGTCAACATACTTGATAAAAGATGGTCTATTTGTCGGGTACCAAACATCAAGGGAAACAGCTACAATTATAGGACAGGTCTCAAACGGTACAATGCGGGCGGATGGTTTTCAAAATATTCCTCTTGTTCGGATGACAAGTATTAATCTTTTGCCGGGGAACTATAAATTTAATGATATAATTGGTGAAATTGAACATGGATTTTACTTTTTGACAAATAAGTCATGGTCTATTGACGATAAGCGGTTGAATTTTCAATTTGGTTGTGAATTGGCTTATGAAATAAAAAATGGAAAATTGGGAAAGATCTATAAAAATCCTACATATACAGGGATCACACCAAAGTTTTGGAATTCTTGTGATGGTATTGGAGCTAAGGAGCATTATCATATTTGGGGAATTCCTAATTGCGGCAAAGGTGAACCATCTCAAACGGCGAGGGTTTCACATGGTGCTTCATTTGCAAGATTTAGAAATATTGAAGTTGGAGTTGGGAATGAATAGAGAACATTTAGAGATTATTTCATCTTTTATATTAAAAAATATTGGTGGTGATTATTGTCGTGTTTACATTTCACAAAGCGATAATAAGCTTTCACGTTTTGCTGATAAGAATATTCATCAAAGTGTATCACAAGATAATTTTTCTATAAACATTGAGCTTACTATTGGGAAGAAACATGGAACTATAACGACAAATAAATATGATAAGGATAGTTTAAAAAAAATTATTGAGATATTATCACATTCGGTAGAGAATCTAAAACCCGATGAAAAATGGGTTATACCACGACGTGGTGGAACATTTTCATATAATAGGAACTACAATAAAAAATTAAGTAATTTTAGTGAAAAAGAAGGTGCCGAAATCATTCAAAAGATCTTTACAGAAGGAGAAAAATATAATTCAAATATCTCAGGATCAATGAATATCAGGACCAACAAATTATTAATAGCTAATTCTTATGGTAATAGCGGATATGCGGAGAATACGTTATTTAATTTAATCATCATTCCGGAGAGGGATAATAATACCACATATAATAAATTTACAGGGTATTCCCTTGAAGATTTTGATCTGAACAAATTTTTGGAGAAGCCATTAAAAAGATTAGAGCATTATAAAAATTTTAAAACGGTTAAAAAAGGAAAATACAAGGTATTATTGGAAGAGTTCGCAGCCGGCAATATATTTACCAATTTATCATACATGGCTTTTGATTCTCAAGCTTTTGCAGAGAATAGGAGTTACCTTAGCGATAAGATGAATAAAAAAGTTGTTGGGAATAATATTACATTATTGGATGATTATTCACACCCTTTGACCATGGGAAATAATTTTGACTTTGAACTACATGAAAAGAAAAAATTGACGCTTTTTGAAAATGGCATATTTAAAGAGATACCTATGGATACAAAAGGTGCTGAGATTACAGGATTACCAATTACAGGACATTCATTGTGGGGATTCAATAGTGCTATCCCATTGAACTTAGTTTTAAAAAGCGGGGTATTGTCATTTGAAAATATGCTGAAAAATATTGAGAATGGACTATTGATCACACGTTTTAACTATACAAATACATTAGACAGGAAAAGAACTATGTTTACCGGTATGACGCGAAATGGTGTCTTTATAATTGAAAACGGTGAGATAATCGGTGCCGGTAATAATCTTAGGTTCACCATAGACATTATGAATACATTAAAAAACGTTGAGGTCATTGGGAAAAAGCAGCATTTTTATTCAAATGGCTGGTTCGGCGGTGTTGTAATCCCGGAACTTATTATAAATAATTTTAATTTTACAGGTACCACGGGGTTTTAATGAATCTTAAAAAAATCTTTTCACCGGACGAGAAAAGTATATTATATTCTCCTATATTCAGTAAAATTATTGAAACATTATTGATCATTGTTGTGATCTTTATTATTGTTAAAATTATAAACAAGATCATTGAAAAAAGTATTAAGGGAAAAAAGCCTGTTTATAAATACAAAAAAGTGAGCTCTTATATAGGAACAATTACAATTTTTATTCTTGTATTAATGCTGTGGTTCTCTATGGTAAAATCCTTTGCCATTATGATCTCCATTCTGTCGGTTGGTCTCGCTCTTGCCTTGCAGGAAGTTATAGTTACCATTGCCGGTTTTTTCCTCATCATATTTAAAAAACCCTATGAAATTGGTGATAGAATAGAGTTAAAAGACACCATTGGTGATATTATAGATATTGATATGTATCATACCACTATTTTAGAAATTGGCAATTGGGTCAACGGCGACCTATCGACCGGAAGGATCGTAAAAATACCAAATAGCGAAATATTCAAGAACAATATTTATAATTATAATACAGGCTGGCAATATATTTGGGATGAAATAAATATTACAATTACATATGAATCCGATTATAAGAAAGCGGAAAAAATACTAATTGGGATTGCCGAAAAGAAAAGTAAAGAAATAGAAGATGATGTTCAAAAACAATTGAAAAAGCTTAGTAAAAAATATCTAATTATATTTAATAAATTTTCCCCTAAGATATTTGTTAAGATTGGTGCTTCCGGAATTGAATTATACTTAAGATATCTGGCACCGGTAAAGGGCAGAAGATTCTTACGTGATCATATCCAAAGGCAATTTTTAGATAAAATAGCTAAGCTCGATAATATTAATATAACATATGCAACATACCGCATTGTCAAATAGCTTTTTATCAAGATTAAAAATCTATTTCTCCAATTTTAAATTTTCATCAAAAAAATCTAAAACTATATATAAATTACTTATTATACAGGCAATATTTGAAGGTTTAACGCAAGGTGTATTTTATTTACAGGAAGCAATTGCCCGAAAAACTCTTTTTGCCACGGATTTTGAGATTACATTAATTGGAATATTCATGTATTTTGCACTTTTTTTTGCTTTTTACTTCGGTTATTTTTCAAGAGGGAAAAAGAAATTCAATTATTATATTATATCCTTGATCTTTGGTAGGGCAATATTTTTCACCTCATTTTTATTAAAAGATATTAGAATATACATGGGATATTTATTCCTTTATTATTTATTTAGTTCCATCCAGTCCCCTGGTGTTAATGCAATTTTTCAAAACACCTTTGATAAAAAATTATTCGGCAAGTTATTTTCCATCTTCAGGATGTTAATAAACTTTTCCTCATTATGTGCTTCGTTATTATTTGGTAAGCTGCTGGATATTAACAATCATTACTACATTTATTTGTTGATGTTTGGTGCTTTGACAGGAAGTATTTCATTTTTGCTCTTAGCGATCATTGATAAAAAGGTAGAGTATAAAAAGGTCAAAGAAAAAATAAAAAATCCTATGGTAACATTATTCAATATTTTTAAAAATAACAGATCATTCCTTTCTTATGAAATATTGTTTATGATATATGGTTTTGGTTTTATGGTCATGGTTCCTGTATCCCCCATATTCTTACTTGGCAAATTGAACTTTTCATACAGTCAAATGGCATTGGTTCGCGGTGTCCTGACACAAGTTTTCATCGTCCTACTTTTGCCTCTGGCGGGCATAATATATGATAAGATCTCAGTTTGGAAAATATTTTCCGCAAGCCAACTATTTTTAATGGTATACCCTTTGAGTTTTTTGGTTTCTTCAATATTATTTAACAAGATTGACATTCATATTATTTATCGGATCATTTATTTAGGCTATTTATTTTTTGGTATGGGGTTGACCGGCATCACTATAGTTTGGAATCTGGCTTCCATCAATTTTGCAAAGGAAGATGATGTTACATTATTTCAAGGTGTTCATGTTTCTCTAACGGGTGTTCGTGGGTTATTGGGACCGTTATTAAGTTATCTAATACTAAAAATATTTAATTTTAATGCTGTTTTTATCACTGCTTTTTTATTCTTTCTTCTTGCCTTTATAGGAAGCTCATTTTTTTATAAACAGAATGTTAAAAACATAGTATAATTATAAATAGATCTCGCAGACAAATTCCTTAAATTATATCAAAGCGTCTTAACATTAGTAATTTAAACTGAGAAGGCCTCTTTGCATCACGCTAATTTCATCTCCAAAAACTTGATATTTTTGAAAATATGTATTATAATATTAAAACAATGGAGGTAAAAATGAAAAAGTCAATTCTATTGATCGTTGGTCTGTTTTTTATGATAAATTTTTATGCAATACGGATTACCGGCAGACTTACCAATGTTACAGTTTACAATGACCGTGCTTTATTAAGTAAAACGGTTACCGTCATCTTGAAAAAAGGGCATTTTGACCTGTATATGAATAACATATCTCCGAGTATTTCAACGGATACTATCCGTGTAGATGTAAACTCCAATGATATTAAACTAAATGAAGTATCTTATAAAGAAATCTTCTTAAAACAGGAAGCTAACCCCAAGGTAAAGCTCTATAAGGATAAGATCAAAAATATTAAAATTACTATTGATAAACTTAAAAACCGTAACACTGCATTGAACAATCAATTAACAACATTAAAATCGATAAAGGCAGAACTGGAAGAAATATCTGCAAAATCTTTTACAAGGTCCAGCTTAAATATTGATAATCTTTCAAAAAGTCTTTCATTCATTTTAACAAAATATACGGATACTTTAAATGCAATAAATGATAATAAAAGAAGTATCAACAAATATGAAGATAAGATAGATTATTACAATAAGCTTCTTTCAAAACTTGTGTCCCAAAATAAGGTTGATCGAAGAATTTATCTCTCAGGATATGCTAAGGCAGCAAAGTCCTTCACTTTTAATATAAAATATATTGCTTATTCGGCATCATGGAAACCGCTATACAGGGTATATTTATCTTCAAATAAAAAAAATATCAAAATGGAATATTATGCAAAGGTTTCTCAGAGAACAGGAGAGGATTGGAAAAACGTACAACTAATACTTTCCACATCAATGCCAAATTACGGCTTAAAAGCACCTGTTATTACACCTCAATTTTTAAAAAATATTACATATAGAACGAATCATATGTATGATTCAATGACAAGACCGAAGGGAAGAAATAAATCATTGATGACAGCTGGCAAGGAAGGGATTGCCTTAGGCGCTGCGCCTGTAGCTCCTAAAATAGTTGAAAATGCCTATACCGTTGAATATAGGACAAAATCCAAATATACTGTACTTAGCGATAATACACCCAAGAAAGTGTATCTTCAGACACAAAAGATCACTGGAAATACCATATATAGTGTAGTACCAAGATTGGATACAAAGGTCTATGCACAGATAAAATCAATTAATAAAAGCATTGCCCCCATATTGTCCGGTCATGTTGCTGTATATTACGGACAAAGCTATGTGGGTGAATATTATTTAAAAAAGGTATTGCCGGGAGAGAAATTTTCAATGGACCTTGGACCTGTAAGTTTTTTTAAGGTGAAATTCAAATTATTAACAAGAAAATATACACCACCTACCATTATATCGAAAAAGAAAAAATATTTCTTCAAATATCAAATGTCAATTAATAATATTTCAAATAACAACTACCAAATTTTGGTTTACGATAGGATACCCGTTTCTCAGGATTCTAAGATACTAATAAAGAATGTGAATATTTTACCAAAGGGTTATGAGATCAACAATGATACGGGTATAATTAAATGGAAATTGCAAATAAAATCTAAACAAAAAATTGAAGGGAATACCTCCTATGAGGTTATTTGTCCTAAAAAATATAGGTTAAATATTTAAAAAAATATGAAAAAATACAAAAATCACTTGACTTTAATAAAAAAATATGTTTTAATATAAAAAGATGAAGTTCAAGAATAAGGAAGTTCTTATTATACCAAAAGGTAAAGGAAACATAAAAAAGTTCTTTTTACCAAAAAGTGTACAGATTTTTCTTTTCATTTTTCTTATAGTTATTGGCTTATTTTCTATATATTTTATCTATGATTATATTCATACGAAAACTGAACTTTCGGATTATGTTCAAGTTGTTGAAGAAAATCAGGTATTAAAAGGTGAGAATGAGTCAATTGCGCAGAATTTATCCACTGTTTTAACCCGTATTGAAAAATTAAAGGTATATGAAGAACAGATCAATAGCATTATGGGTCTTAAAACAGATGTAAAGAATTCAAAAGGTGGACCTGATTTTTATTCACTTTACCAAAATAACAATCTAAAAAATTTAAGCAAGACAAGAGAAAATTTAATTACTAATTTGACAAAAGAAATATCAAATAAGGAAAATGATTTTATTAGGATAAAGGATTATATACTTAAAAACAATTCATTGATCGCTGCAACACCATCCATTTGGCCGGTAAGAGGCTATATTTCGTCCGGTTTTCAGTGGAGGACAAACCCATTGACCGGAAAGCGAGAATTTCATAAAGGAATTGATATTGCAGGTCCTATTGGTGTACCAGTAGTATCCACAGCAGATGGAATTGTTACACGAGCTGAAAATAATGCTTACGGATATGGAAAATTAGTAGAGGTTACGCATGGTTTTGGCTTTTCCACAAGATATGCTCATTTAAATAGTATTTCTGTAAAAATAGGACAATTTGTTAAAAGAGGTCAGGTAATAGGTGCCCGCGGAAGCACCGGTTGGTCAACGGGACCGCATTTGCACTATGAAGTTAGAATAAACAATAAACCTGTTAATCCCATGAACTTTATACTTGACCATACATTGGAGAAATAAATGAAAGATGCTAATGAAAAAATAGATCTTACAATTGGAAATGATTCAAAGATTACAGGTAACTTAAATTCAAAAGGTTCAATAAGAATCGACGGCGAGATCATTGGTGATATTACATGTGTGGGCATGATCATTATCGGTGATAAGGGAAAAGTAAAAGGCAATATTAGTGCTTCTCAAGGTATTATCGGTGGCGTGATTGAAGGAAATTTAAAGTTGAAACATTATCTCGAGCTTAATTCAAC
>CAYVPX010000055.1:0-2727 GCA_964453935.1 uncultured bacterium
CTAAGAAGGCCGTTCTTGAGAATGCCGTGCGCTGTTATGCTAAAAAAATAGAAGCTGAAAAGGGTTTTATCTTCAGAGGAATAAGAACATGAGTGATAGATTGAAATCAAAACCCGGGAATAAGCGTGAAAGAATCATAATGATCGCTAGTCATCTGATGGCCGAAAAGGGATATACCTTAATAAATTTTTCTAAAATAAATAATATTTCTTTAATATTCGGTAGTGAATATTATGATGGTAAAAAATTTTATAATTCTTCATATTGGCTCAAGAACGGTGTTGTAGAAAACCATTATGATAAAGAACACCTTGTTATCTTTGGCGAATATTTTCCTCTAAAAAAGATATGGCCCTTTAATAAACTCTATGGGCAATTTAGGGATTTTACGCCTGGGAAAAAACTTGTTTTATTTGATATAAAAGGCGTTAGGATATTTACACCAATTTGTTATGAACTTGCATTCGGGAATATTATAAAAAAAGCAAAAAGAAATGGTGCAAAGATCATTATTAACCTATCAAATGATGGTTGGTACGGATATTCTTCCGGACCATATAGTGAAATGGCTTTCTCTGTTTTTAGGGCAATTGAATCTCGTGTCTATATTATGCGTGCAATTAATCGGGGTTGGGCAGTGGTCGTTTCACCCAAAGGTAAAATATTATATAAAAATTCACCCAAAACACCAGGCTTTATTCTATTTAATTCGGGAAAAATAAAGTTCATTCCAAGTAATTAATCAAGGTGCCAGCTTCATGGTTCTAGATTTTAGTAAAATTTACGCATTTCCCCTCTTATTTTCCAAAATATTTTAGAAAAAACGTGATTTTTATCACATAACACTTGAAAAATATATATAAAAATATTATAATATATGAGGTGAAAGAATGAGTAAGAAAAATGTGTTGATTATTGATGATGAAATTGATGTTGTTGAGGTGAGCAAGGACATCCTGATTGATAATAACTACAATGTCTATTATGCCTTAAACGGTAAAGACGGCTTGAAAATACTTATGGATAAGGATATTGACATTGTCCTATTGGATATTATGCTTCCGGGAATGGACGGTTGGGAGGTTATTGAATTAATGAGATTGAACAATAAAACAAAAAATATTCCTGTTATCATGTTTACAGCAAAAAAAGATTTTAAAGATAAGATACTTGGTATTCAGCAAGGAGCTATTGATTATATTACGAAACCTTTTCTTCCGGAAGAACTGGTTGGAAGAATAAAGCGCGTTCTTGATCTATAATTAAAATTCATAGGTCTTTATTACAATATTAGAGGAAAAAGTTTAAAAAGGGAATTGATAATTGAGAATTGACAATTGTTTATATTATCCTCTTTCTATTAATAATCGTTCATACGTTTCGGATTAGTGCAATTTTAAGATGATAAATTTTAAACTTTTGATACAATGTATTCGTGAAAGATGGAAAAAATAATTATTGTTCCTCATGTTGATTTATTTTAATAATATTTTATAATTAAGTATGATTAAAAAGGATTGGATGTTCTATCGATTTTCCTTATATGGTTTTCTCAAGAACCTGAGATTTTTTGACCCTTTTATCGTCTTATTTTTTAGAGAAATGGGCTTGTCATTTTTTGAAATAGGTAGTTTGTATGCTATTCGTGATATTGCTACCAATATACTTGAAATCCCTACGGGAATTTATGCTGATGCTTATGGCAGAAGAATGTCCATGGTCATGTCATTTGTTTCATATATTATCTCTTTTTTCATTTTTTATTTCTTTTCAAAATTTTTCTTATATGCTATTGCCATGGTATTCTTTGCGTTTGGTGAGGCATTCCGCTCAGGAACACACAAGGCATTGATACTTGAATATCTTCGTCTTAATGATATGACTTCAACAAAGGTTGAATATTATGGTAATACTCGATCGGCATCTCAATTCGGTTCGGCAATAAATTCATTGCTTGCGGCGGGTTTGGTCTTCTATTGCGGAAGTTATAGGTATATTTTTATTATAACTGTTATCCCCTATATATTTAATCTTATAAATTTAGCAACATATCCCAAATATCTGGATGGAAATCTGAGAAAATTAAAAAAAGGAATGATTAAATCACAGATGAATTCTACATTAAGAGATTTTATAGGCATTTTTAAAAATTTGGGTTCAATTAAAGCCATTTTGAATAGTTCTGTTTACACATCATTTTTTAAGACATCTAAGGAATATTTGCAGCCCATCTTAAAATTTATAGCCCTTTCCATTCCTATTTTTCTTTCATTAAAAAATATTAAAAGATCTTCAATAATAATTGGAATTGTTTATTTCTTTATATTCCTTTTAACAAGTTATTCATCAAAAAACGCATATGGTTTCAGCAAAAAATTTAAAAATTTACCAAGAGCAATAAATGTAACATTTCTCATTGGGGTCTTTTCCCTCATTTCAATTGGTATATTAATATACCTGAAATTGACTATATTAGCTCTACTTTTTTTCTTGATACTTTATATTCTAAACAATTTAAGAAGACCCATGAACGTTGGGTATATCAGCGATAAGATCTCACATAGGACAATGGCATCCGGACTATCTGTGGAATCGCAGGTTACAACCATATTAATGGCAATATTAGCACCTATTGCAGGTTTTTTTGCAGATCATTACGGGATTGGAATTGCATTGGGAATTATGGGAATTATAATGCTAACATCTTACACTTTCGTCAAGGTAAAC
>CAYVPX010000055.1:2827-5855 GCA_964453935.1 uncultured bacterium
TAACTTCAACACCGGAAAGTTTAAATATAAAAGTTAATTCCACATCAATATCACCGACAGGCTGATCTCCTTGAATTGCAGGGGTAAACCTACATCGTTTTGCAGCATTCAACGCTGCCTTATCAAGGGCGTCTGCGCCTGAACTTTTATATAAACGAACCTTTGTAACATTTCCAGCTTCATCTAAGGTACAAACAACCTTTGTTGTACCTTCCAATCCCATGGTTCTGGCAATATCAGGATATTCCGGAATTTCCTTCTTTACTACCATCGGCGGAATGATTGCTCCGACATCTACATTAGAAAGTGTACTAGTATCCTCTTCTATCATATCTTCAGGGATCTCCGGTAATTGATCCTCATCGATCTTAGGATCCGGAACTGCTTTCGGGATAGGTCTATTTCTCGGTTTATAGATGTTATTTGTTTTTTTGATCTTTTTTTTGTCCATTTTCTTTTTTGGAATTACATAATTCAATGGTTTAAAGATTTTTCTATGCTTATTGGCATCATACATTCTCGGTTTACTTTTAAAATTCCTGACCCCTGCAAATAGTAGAATATGAAATAGGACTGCTAACCCTATGGCGATCAGGATATTTTTCTTATGCTGCCTATCTTCTTCAAAAAGATCTTTTTTTAATGTATCTAACATTGCCATAATATTCTCCTATTGCGGATTAATTTGCTTCTCAAAATTGAAATCCGATAAGGATTCATCAGTAGATTGAAAAGCAATATTATCCACTCCACCCAATAAAATCTCATCAATGATATCGATTAAATATTTATAAGGTGCTTGTGGTGCAACCTTAATAACAACAAAAATATCGGGTTTTATAAGCTTTCTTGCCTGAACTTTGACCCTAATTTGATCTAATTGATTACTTGGTATGGGCATTCCATCATAGGTCACATTATCATTTTGATCAACCGTAATTTCAATATTTTTGGATTCTAAGGAAACTTCTTTTGTTGAATCCGGTAATTGATACTTTAATCCTTCCTCTTGTGAAAACACTGTGGTGAGCATAAAAAAGATGATAAGTAAAAAAGCAATATCCGACATTGATGCTGCCGGAATTTCACTGCTTGGTTTTTTTCGTTTTTTAATTTTCATAGCACCACCTACTTCTTTTTAAATGTAACGGCAAGAGAAACCTTAAATACCAAACTATCACGTATCAGATCAAGAATTTTTTTAATGTAGGCATACGGTATGCTTTCATCTGCCTTTAAAACAACTGAAATGTTGGGATTGCGCATTTTTTTAATCATTATCTGCTGTGTAACATTGTCCATAGGGTATTTTTTGCCTTCAATATAAACAAAATTTTGTCTATAATCGTCCTTATTTAAAGCAATGTGCATAACATTTTGATCTAATACCTTCGGCTTGGTCGCCTGCGGAAGAGTTATATTTAATCCTTGTTCCTTATTAAATACGGTTGTAACCATGAAGAAGATAATGAGTAAAAAAGCAATATCCGACATTGACGCTGCCGGAATTTCAGTACTCGGTTTTCTCCCTTTGGTTAATTTCATTATTTATTCAGCTCCTTTTCCTCTATGATCTCCAGTAAAACAGTTGAAGATTCTTGAATATCAAATGTAAATTTATCAAGGAAATCAACAAAATAATTATACATAATAAGAACAGGTGCTGCGATTAAAAGTCCTGTTGCTGTTGTTATCAACGCTTCGGAAATACCTGATGCTACAACGGACGGATCACCCATTCCGGCTGATGCCAAATTTTTAAAGGCGCTGATCATACCTGTAACTGTTCCGGTAAACCCAAAAATAGGTGCCAGTGAAACAACAGTTGCAAGCCATACAAGCCCTTTTTCCAAACTGGAAAGTTCCAATGTTGCAGCAGATTCCATTGTTTTTTCTACCATATCTCTTTTTTCTTGAGATTTGATCTTCAAACTGGAAATTTTTTCAAGGTCACCATATTTAACCAATCCTTCATGAAGAACCTTAGCAACGGGTCCTTTTGTCTGCTCACACAGATCAAGAGCCTCATCAAATTTGTTCTGTTCCAATAGATCAATGAGCATTCCCAAGAGCTGCCTTGTATTTATTTTCTTTTTCCAATAAGTTATAAGTCTTTCAAAGAAAACAAATAATGCAAAAATAGATAATGCCAAAAGTACCCACATTATGGGTCCGCCATTATGGAAATAAGTTACTAATCCTTCCACTGTTAACTCCTTTTATATTATTAAAATGTCAAATCAATTCCGGCTTTTGCTCTTGAAGGTGATTCGTAAGCTTTAACATTTCCGTCGGCATACACGTCAACGATATTCTTTGTATTAAAGAGATTATTTACTTCAAGATATAAACGATATTTTAAACCGAACCATTTAATTGGTAAGTATTTAAATAATGTTACATCTATTCTTTTATAATACGGATATCTTGCATCATTAACAAGTCCCTTTTTATTTCCGTCAACAGATGTATAGGGCTTACCACTATTCCAATAACCGATAGCATTTACTCCTAAACTGCCGTTATTATATTGAAATTGTAAAACAACATTATGCCTAGTATCCCAATCAAGAGGAAATTCCTTTGGAGGTAAGATCGAAATTGAAATCCATGGATTGGATGATGTTCCTTTCGCATCAGATAATGTATAGGCTAATCTCCAATAATAATTGTTTCCGAATGCTTTTGTGATCTGCACCTCAAGTCCTTGTGAATAAGCATGATCAGCATTCATAGGCATTGTTCTATCATTACCGTTCAATCTCGAATTACCTGCAACGAATTTTACAAGATCGCTGGTATTCTTATAATAAGCACTAATGCTCATTTTTAAAAGGTCTGAAAGTAAATAGTCAATACCATACTCAAAGTTAACTGAATTTTCAGCATTCAAATATTGATTGTTACTTTGTTGACCGACTTCATCGAATTTTTGTTGAAGAACATACATTGCCGCTGGCGGCTGATAGAAAATACCATAATTAAAACGAAATTTTGTTCTTGGATTAATTGCAAATGTCATGAACAT
>CAYVPX010000055.1:5955-9631 GCA_964453935.1 uncultured bacterium
ATAACTCCAAGAATAATCTTCTGGTTTCTTATCATCCACCCCGAATTTAATGTTATTTAAAAATCTATAAATAAATACTTGGTAAAATAGGGATGACGAAATAGTGTGGTCCCATTCTAAATTATACTGTATATTTCTTTGAAATTGTGTAGGTTGATTGTCAACATTCTCTGTAGCATATGAATATGGTTCAAGAAAATTAAAATATGCCCATGAATATTGAAAACCGAATTTAATCTTTAATTTAGGGCTTATCTGTAATGTTAACTTTGATGAAGTATCATTTCTTTGTAACCATGGCCAACTTAAATATTTTAATCTTTCGGGAGTATTATAATAACCTGCATCATATTTTGCCCAATCAATGGGGGTGCCACCTGTTATCTGTAAATACCAGGGGTAAGATCGCCATTTCTGGTCTGATTCAAATCTTGCACCCGATGTATAAAATGACAAAAATGGAAATTTTGTGCCTTTTTTAAATATCGGTATGGGACCTCCAAGATCCCATCTCATATCTCTATCTCCTTGATCCATTGATTTCAAAACAAGGTTACTAGTATAATAGGAAAAACTCCCCGCCATTTTTCTACCGCCTTCCTTGGTAACAACATTGATAATACCTGATAATGCGCCGCCGTATTCAGCAGAAAAACCGCCTGTTTTAATGGATATGCTTTTAATTGAATTTTTATTTAGGGTTGCACCAAAAGTTCCTGTTACAGGATCTCTAATGGTCATACCGTCCACCATATAGTTTACCTCATCTGATCGGCCGCCTCGGATATGAAGCTGCCCTTGATTATCTCCAACAACGCCGGGAACGGTTTGTGCCATTTTAAAAAAATTGGGGACCGGTGCATCCTGTATCTCGCCCTCATTTATAGTGGTTTCACTAACACCAACCTCTCTTTTAATAAGTTTTCTAGTTGCTGTTACCTTGATTATACCACCCGAACCTATCTTTTTTTTCATTTTAATGGTACCCATTGAATATGTTGAATCTGTTCCAACGGAAATCCCCGTCTGTAGATAATCCTCATAACCCACATAGGAAATTGCAACCGAATATACACCGAGAGGTATACCTGTTATAACAAAGTTACCCTCGCCATCCGTCTTAGTTGTTGAATATAATTCAACAATAATTACCTTTGCGTTTGCCAGAGGTTTATTGCTTTTTGCATCAACAACCTTTCCTTTAATATTTCCGGTATTACCGGCAAAAACCGGGTTTACTAACATTGCCAAAATAAGAAATAAGGAAAGAAGTACATATTTCTTCATCCATGCCTCCTAATTATTATATATTATATCAAATAAAATATTTTATGTCAATAAATATAGTTGTTTTTTCTTTCATCAGCAAAATACTAAATAAGTATTTCAAATATCATTAGAATAATAAAGAGAATAAGCAAGCTTTTCTGATAGTCTTTGTGCTTTAATATGTTCTTATTTGATAAATTTTTTGTTTGAGGTTTATAATGAGCAACAGGACCTAATTTCATATGTCGGCAATTATTACAATAATAATTTGTTAGGAATTTATCAAATAATTTACTAAATAAGTTGATAAAATCAGGATTTTTCCAATTAGATTTATTATTTTCAAAATTAAAATTTAGAAATAATCGATCATGTTTCAATATCGCCATGGGTATATTTTTTTCTGTTTGACTGAGAATAATGCCATTTGTTTCTTTTAATAAGGAATAATTGATGGGAATAACGGTATCTTCTGCACCGTTTATCAAGAGATTTCCCTTTCTTGTAGAAATGCCGCTTGGAAAATATATACCTGCATTGTTTAAAATGCCTTCTGATATTACAAAACCATTTGATGAATGTTCAATAGGGATATTATGGGATAAGGCATCAAGATATCTTTTTAAAAATTTATTTTTATATTTTAAATTAATGATCAATTTCTTTGGGAAATACAAGGATATGGCGTTGTCATTCAAAAAATCATCTTTATAATTTAAAGTATGTAATACTATTTTTACCTTTCCCTTTAGAGGAATATTTAATATGAGATTGACATTTTTACCTTTTTTGATTGTTCCTGTAAAAATGTTTATATCTTGCCGCCCATTCATTGCAGTAATGCTGACATTTGCATCTTTATATTGCGAGTAGAGCTTTATATTAACGGTGTGCTCAATAATGGAATATGAATTGAAAATAATTCCGGCATTGTTGAATTTTGTCGGGAAAATATCATACATTTCTGCATTAATAGGTATATTTTGTGTAAATGGTGAAATTATTACAATATTATTATTCATTGAAGGATTGACAGGCAACTGAATATCGGTTTTTCCTTTTAATATCTTAATATTGTTAATATTGTTAACTGCATATAGCCCTTTATCGTTAAAAGTGAATATTTTATTAGATTTCATTTGCATTAATAGCTTTTTACCCTTATAAAAAATAGGTACATTATTATCTAAAATATTGTCGTAAATAGAATTATCGAAAATAATAATATCTTCCTTTGTTCCCGCCTTTATATAAGGGTGTGCAAAAATAAGGATAAGTGTTGCAATGATCAACATCCTTATTATTGTTTTCAGGATAGATCTTAAATTTATGCCATGCCCACTTTTGGTTTTATTAATAAGAAAATATAATGGGAAAGGAATTTTTTTTGATGAGATACCCGGGAAAAAATTTAAGATAAGAGGAATGATGATCGCGGGAAGGAAATAGAGTAATAATGGATTTAGAAAGCTCATCTTTTACTCCTTTGCTGCAGCTTGGTAAAAAATTTTAACATACTGTCATTGGTATTTAGGTAATGATAAATGATCTCTTTTTCTAAAAATATATTTTTTATATCCTCATTCCACCGAATAAGATTTTTTAAATAGTTCTTTTTTTCCATGCCTGATACGCTAATCTTTTTTGTAGGGTTCTCAGGATCAAAATATAATCCCTTATAAAATGCCGGATCAATTTCATTTTTATGATTTACTTTGATAGCAATGATCAGATGATCCTCAAATGTAAGATGATTTAAACCCCGAGATAGTTCCTCTAAAGGGAAAATAAAATCCGATATTAAGATAATTATACTTCTTCTATGGACATTTGATGAGAAAAATTCTATGGCATTTGAAAAATCTGTATTCTTAGATATGTTTTTCTCTTTTATCAGATTGATAAAATTAAATTTAGCATCTTCTCCGCGGGCGGGTTTTATGAAGATATGGTCCTTCGAAATTGTAAAAAAACCAACCCTATCCAATTGGTTAAAAAAAATTATTCCTAACAGTGCAGCAACTGTTTTAGCCATATCAAATTTGGTCAAAGAAAGATCGGGATAGTTCATAGACAGTGAATTGTCCAGGATAATATAAATATCGGAGTTTGTTTCTTCTTTAAATCTCTTTACAAATAGTTTCTCGGTTCTACCCCATAAAGACCAATTTATGAGTTTTAAATTATCCCCGTAATTATATTGTCTATTATCTTCAAAATCCGCACCGAACCCGAAATATGGGCTTTTATGGATTCCCGAAAATAGTCCATGTAAGATTTTATTGCCGGATATATTCATTTTTTCTGTAATACTAACATATTTGTTTAATTGTATAAGAAATTCGGTTTCATTCATAATTGATATCATACCAAAAATTTAAAAAAAAGTATAATATTTTTTTATGGT
>CAYVPX010000056.1:0-2888 GCA_964453935.1 uncultured bacterium
TTATGTATTATCGGCTGTTTTTTAAAATATTATAAATATCATCCTCTTTAAGTGGAATTATGGAGGCAATTGAATTCCCTTTGGGATTTCGCGTTATGATTGTCTCCTTTGCAAATTTCCTAATATCATTATCAGTAACATTAAAATCTTTTAAATTCATAGTTATTCCAATACTTTTTTGCCACTTTTCGTACTTATCTATTCCTTCCAATATAACCTTTTCCTTGTCATCGCTATTTTTTACACCCATTATTTTCGTCGCAAAATTATAAAATTTTCTTATATTATGCTTATAAATGTATCTTAAATATGAAGGCATTATCATAGCAAGACCTAAACCATGAGGAATATCCAGGAATGCCGATAATGTGTGTTCTATTCCGTGCATTGTGAACTTTCTTCCACGACCATTATTGATTATACCGCATAGAGCAAGTGATGAAGCATAGGCAATATTTGCTCTTGCCTCATAGTTATGAGGTTCATTTTGTGCAATGGGAGTATATTCCATCACCGTTCTGAAAAGTGTTTCGGTGAAACCATCCTGTATGGGAGAATTCACTGTTGCCGTGAAGTAACTCTCTGAAATATGAGTAATGATATCCACGCCGCCGTATGCCGTTTGCTCTTTATTCACCGAATAGGTTAAGGTCGGATCAACAATGGCTAACTTGGGAAAAAGCATTTCTGAAAATATGGCAACTTTTTTATGAAGTTCCCAATTAGTAATAACCGCTACACTATCCATTTCCGAACCGGTTGCGGACAATGTAGGGATAGCAATAATGGGTAATGTTTTTTCAGGTATCTTCATCTTTGAAATATCCCCTAAAAATACATAATTCCAAACGGAATCGCCACCGAAATGGCTCATTGATATGCCTTTTGTTGCATCAATGACACTTCCTCCACCAAGAGCGATCAGGTATTTTACCCTTTCTTTTCTTGCTATTTCGTTTGCTCTGTCAATGGTACTTGCCCGTGGGTTCGGTTCAACTCCCTCAAAAACGACATAATTAACATTGATCTTTTTCAATTGGTCTTCCAGTCGTTTCAAATAGCCGTTCTTTTTGACGCTGCCTTTACCAATTACGATCATGACTTTTTTCCCAAAACCTTTTACCAATTTGCCGACTTTATTAAATGTTCCATCACCAAAATAATATTTTGTAGGAATGTTCAGGCTAAAATTTTCCATATTTTCCTCCTAATCCTTTTCGTCTTCCAAATATTGAAGATAAAGCACTGCTTTATTAAGGTTCTGTATTTGTGTGGGATCATCCTTTGCTTTTTCAATGTAGTATTTCCAGGCTTTTATTGCGTTAGGGGATTGGGTTTTATGCAGGATCAATGCTCTGTTGAAAAGTGCTTTAAGATTACCCGGCTGTTTTTTCAAAACATAATCAAGCTCTTTCATAGCATCATCATATTTCTTTTTATTTCCCAATATCACGGCAAGATTGAGATGTGCCTTCAAATAATCGGGCTGTTCACTTATTGCGATCTCATATTCATCCTGTGCCTTATCATAGGCATAAGTATTGTCATAAATAAGTCCGATGTTAAAATGCACCTCAGGAAGTTCATAATTTTTTTTCAATGCCTCATTATAATAAGACATTGCTATCTTGTAATTTCTGGCAATAAAATATGAGTTACCTTTTTCTACCAATTGATCAACATTCATAGATTCAAGTTTAATATTAAGTTTATTTGAACGATCTTTTTCTCCCTTCGGTTTCGTTTTACTGCAAGAGAAAAAGGCAGACAATAACAATACGGTAAAAAAGAAAATTTTAATTGAATTTTTCATAAAGGAACTCCATTGTATAATTGTTCACGAAGCCATTAAGGTCTCCTTTAAAACTTGCTATTTCTCTAACAATAGAAGAACTGATATAAGAGAATCTCATTGCAGGAACAAGATAAATTGCTTCAAAATCTGAGAATAGCTTCCTATTGGTTAATGACATTTGGAACTCAAATTCAAAATCCGATAACATTCGCATTCCCCTCATAATAACATCCATATTATTTTTTTTCAGAAAGTCAACTAATAATCCCTTAAATGATGTGACCTCTACATTTGCATTTTCTTTGAAATAACTTTTTATAATGTCTATTCTCTCACCAACAGTAAATAGGGTATTCTTTTTGGGGTTTTCCAAAACTGCGATAATTACCTTGTCAAAGATCTTCAACGCACGATTTACCAGATCCTCATGACCAAAGGTAAATGGGTCAAAACTACCGGGATAAACAATGATACTTTTTTTCATTTGATATGCTCCATTATTATTTTTATATTACCGTACCTTTTCTCTTTTATAGTATAATGAAAATCATACTTTTTTTCAATAGGAAATTCAAAAATTCCCCAATTTCCAATGTTATTTTCAAATCTAAATATCAATTTAACCATATCTTTAAAACCGAAAGGCGGATCAAAATAGTATAAACCATTTTCATAAAGATTTTGTTTAACTAATTGCAATCCGGATCTTTTTGTGATTTTATATCTATCCTTTGATATGGACAGCATCTCAAGATTAGCAAGTATCATTTTTAAATTTACAGGATCAATATCATTAAAATGAATAAATTTTGCACCTCTTGACAATGCCTCGAACCCCATTATTCCACTGCCTGAAAATGTATCGATGAAACTTAATGATTTCATATCATAACCTATGATATTAAAAACCGCTTCACGAATTTTACTTAATGTAGGTCTAACATTTTTATGTTTGAATTTCAGTTCAAAACCTTTAAATTCACCACCGGTAATTTTCATAACACCTCGAAAAAATCTATACCACCGTATAATTCCTTAAGAATTGTATTGATACCGGTCAATTTTTCGTGTTCAAAATTCCCGTATGTTTTTA
>CAYVPX010000056.1:2988-9521 GCA_964453935.1 uncultured bacterium
AGAATTGTATTGATACCGGTCAATTTTTCGTGTTCAAAATTCCCGTATGTTTTTACAATATAATCCACCGCCTCACGGCTTTTATCTATAATATCCTTGTGAATAAAAGGATTAAAAAGCTTGAACATAGGATACCCTGATTGAATAGTTCCCAAAATATCACCAGGTCCCCTCAATTTAAAATCTTCAAGAGCGATCTTGAAACCATCCATATTATGAGCCATAATATTCAAGCGTTTATTATGCTCAAATGTCGTAAATAAAAGACATGTTGAATGGCGTTCACTTCTTCCGACCCTTCCTCTTAATTGATGAAGTTGTGAAAGTCCGAAACGTTCACTGTTCATTATGATCATAAGTGTTGCCTGAGCAACGTCAATTCCGACTTCAATAACGGTGGTTGAAACCAGTATTTTTATCTTGCCCTTTGAGAAATCATCCATAATACGTATCTTTTCTTTACTTTTCATTTTTCCGTGCAATAAACCTACATTCTCCTTACCAAAAATTTTACTGAATTCTTCAACACCTTCTTTTGCACTTAAAAGATCCATTTTTTCCGTTTCCTCAATAAGAGGATAAACAATATATACCAATTCATCTCGCTTCAATGCCATTTCTATATAATTATAAAGAGCTTTTTTGTCATTCACAATGATCCGTGTCTCAATCTCCTTCCTTCCCGCCGGCATTTCATCGATCACCGAATAATCCATATCTCCGTAAACAGTTTGGGCAATAGACCTTGGAATAGGTGTTGCACTCATTACAAGAATATCCGACCGAACCCCCTTGCCGATAAATTCCATTCTTTGCTTAACCCCAAAACGATGCTGTTCATCTATAACAACAAAACCCAATTTATTAAATTCTACATCCTGAGAAAATAAGGCATGTGTCCCAATAATAATATCAATATTTCCTTTTTCTAATTCATCCTTTATTTCTCTCATTTGTTTTTTCGGCATCTTGCTGTAAAGTACTCCCACCTTAATATTGGAATCTTCTAATATCTTACTGATCTTTAAAAAATGCTGTTGTGCCAATACTTCAGTGGGTACCATTATAGCACTTTGGTAACCATTGAAATGAGCATTGAGCATTGCAATTAATGAAACAATTGTTTTGCCGCTCCCGACATCTCCCTGTAAGAGGCGGTTCATTGGAATCTCTCTTTTCATATCGTTAAAGATCTCTTCCAACGCTCTTTTTTGGGCATTTGTGAGTTCATACGGCAATTTTTTTATAAAATTTTGTAATTGTTCTCTTTTCAGATCAAATGAGATCCCTCTTGTCTTTTCAATATTTGCTTTTCTTCTTTTCCAGTAATACTGCAAGTAAAATACCTCATCAAAAATAATCCGTTTTTGATATTCGGTTTGAAAGTTTATAACATTATGCAGGAATTCATTTTTATTGGGAAAATGTGTCCTAATGATACTGAGTTTTTCCGAAGGTAAATTAAACCTCTCAATAATATCATCCGGTAAAGGGTCTATAATATTATCTCTAAACTCTGTTAATGTATTATAAATGAAATTTCTCATTTTCATTTGCGTCAAACCTTCCGTTAAGGGATAAATGGGTATGATCCTGTTAAAATTGACTTTCATTCTGTTCTCATTATCTGTAAAAGACCAATCAGGTGAAACAATGGATAATCGCCCGAAATTAAAATCTACCTTGCCTGAAACTATTATTTCTTTACCTATTTTCAAAATATCATATAGATACTGCTGATTATAAAAGGTTAAAGATATTGTCCCCGTTTCATCCTTAATAATAGCGTTAATAATATTCAAACGTCCTTTTTTCATTTTTGCCACATCTTTTATAATTCCCTTTACGGTATATTGTCCGCTATTTAATTGAGCTATTTTTACTAATTTTCTTCTATCTTCATAAGTTCTCGGGTAGAATGCCAAAAGATCCCTGACACTGCTTAACTTTTTTCTTTTCAGTAATGATTTATTTTTTGGTCCGATTCCTTTAATATATTGAATATCCTTGTCTTTTTCTCCACTTAAAAAAAAATACATTACATTATGTCGCCATCATCTAATAACTCATCAAGATCATTAAAAAATGAGCCTATAAAATCATCCATTCCTAAGAAAAAGCTTATATTGACAGATGAATATATAGGTATTTTGTTATCAAGCGCCAGAATTATTCCATCAACAGCATTTAATTTCAATAATCTCTTATTTTTCTTTGAATAAAAACTTACCTTATCCTCATTTTCCACAATGCTATGATGAGCTTTCGCAATAATAGGATTTACCTTGACCAATTGAAAAATGTCCTCTCTTCTCTTGACCCCTGCTATTATACTTCTAACTGCAATTAATTGCTGTGAAGTTAAAGTAAAGGGTTTAATATATTTCTGATTTTTTACCTTTAATATGAGAAAATATTTGTCCTCTAAGGAAAAAATATCGTATATCTTTAATGGTTTAAGTTTTTCTCTATCCACTTTTTTACCTCTTTATCTCCATTGTTGTTCAAAAAATGCAAGATCTTATCCTGCTCCTTGAACTTATTTTTTTTCATTTCGCTTAATATACCCTGAAAATATGCCAATGAAACAACTTTACTATTATCTTTTGCTGCTAACTTGAAATTATCAATTGCTTCTTGTGTTTTTCCTTCGTTCAAATAGAGCAATCCCATATAAAAATATTTTCTATCATTAAATTTACCTGCAGCTAAACCATTAAGTATTTTTAGCGCTTCATCTAATCTGCCGGCTTTCAGGAGCAATATTCCATAATTGAGATCTCTATCGTAGGAAGTTTTGAGCGCTTCATATTTCTCACGGGCAAGTGTTCCTTTTCCTAAAACATAATGTAAAACATTTGCCTTATAAAGTTCGTTTTTATTAAAGATCATTTGATAGGTTCCCCATTGATAGAACAATCTCTCGATCCTCGGGTCCATGTTCAATGCCTTCTGTACCCAATATCTGAAATATTCGAACTGTCCCTTATTGAAGAAATCAACACCTTTTCTAAAATATTTAAACGCCGTAGCATCAAATTTAAAAATATCAAGATTATCTTTTACCTCATCAAGATTACAGTATTTAAAATACTTCCATTTCGCATCATCAAATTTTCCCAGCATATAGGATTGAAAAAAATGTGTCTTTGCGTCGCCGTAATCTTTCAAACTTTCATAAGCAAGGCCTAAATTGTAATGGGTATAAAAGTCATCATCAATTTCCAAGGATTTTTTTAAATAGATTATAGCTTCCTTATACTGCTTTGCTTCTACCAAGAATTTTGCATAAAGATTATATAAATTACCAATTTGCTTTTGAGATAAATGGTCCTTTATAACTGTTAGTGCATACTTTGATTCGTCAAGTGCGGCTTTTAATCCCTTGACATGATAGATAGCTCTAAGATAATAATAATATGCCTGTCCGCCTCGATATGTAGGTGTTAATTGTATGATCTTGTTCAGATCATCATAGGCAATTTGGAATTTTCCGCCGTTAAATTGCCACATAGCATCCATATAAATTTTAACGATCTCTTTTGAATCCTTGGGCTTCGCAATATATGCGAAATATTTTTTTGCTTCATCGTATTTTCTTAATTTAAAATACGATTTTCCAATTTGGTAATAACATTGATCCCTTCGTCCAATGACCTTTTCCGATTCTTTTTTAAAATACTTTATTGCTTTTTTGTATTTTCCGCGATCGTAAAATTTCATTGCTTTTTGCCAATCATTCATTTTTGAACATGCACCAAGAGCTACAATTATAATCGCGAATAATAATATTAAACGTTTTTTCACACTATCTCCTTTTTTAATGCTTCAATTACCTTGGTAATACCGGAAGGATTTGTACCGCCGCATTGAATAAAATCTTTTCTTCCGCCACCGCCACCTTTAAATACACCGAACAATGGTTTTGTAAAAGCCATAACATCAATATCGACCTTTTCTCCTCTCATTATTAAAAAGGTAAGTTTTTCAGATTTTACTTGATATACCAAAAATATCTTATTGTCATATTCCTTTCTAAAATTATCAACAATATTCCTCGTCAGATTAAAATCAAGTTCCTGAGAAAGCTTAATGATAATAGGATTATCTTCTAAATTATTTTTTATTTTTGAACGGATCAATTCGTTTTGGAGATTGTTCTTTTCCTTCAATAATTCTTTTTCTTTGTTCTTTAACCGTTTTATTTCCTCAATGGGGTTATTGGAGCTTAATAATAATTTAATTGAATCATGATCTTCATACATATTTCTCATATTATTGATAAACTTATCACCGCCTATGGCTTCTATTCTTCTAATACCCGAAGAAATAGATGATTCGGAAATGATCTTGAATCCTCTCGCCTCAATGGTATTTTTAATATGCGTACCGCCGCAAAGTTCAAGTGAAAAATTCTCTATCTCGATCATCCTAACCTTTGAACCGTATTTACCCTCAAAAAGAGCCATGGCTCCGGAACTTACCGCTTCATCATATGAGGTTTCAGTTATATTTACAGGAAGTTCTTCACCTATTTTATCATTTACAATTGCTTCAATTTCTTTTAATTCGTCATCACTTAATTTTTGAAAGTGCGTAAAATCAAATCTTAATATATTCTCACTGACAAATGACCCCGCCTGATGACAGTGCTCACCAAGCACTTCACGAATTGCCGCCTGTAATAAATGGGTCAAGGTGTGATGTGCCATAATATTTTTTCTGCGTTTCTTGTCCAAAATAAAATCGGCTGATCCTTTCTTAACAGCACCTTTTTTGACCTCACCAATGTGGATGAAAACATTGTTTTCCTTCTGTGTATCAAAAACCTTGAATATTCCGGAACTTGTTTCAATGCTTCCACTATCTCCTACTTGTCCGCCGGACTCCCCGTAAAATGGTGTTCTATCGCTAATTATATAACCATTTTCACCCTCTTCTAAAACTTCTAATTCCTCATTTTTATCTGAAAATATTTTGATTATCGTTCCACGCGATGTAAATTCTTTATATCCGGTAAAGCTCGTTTTAGGGATGTTCATAACATTGGGGAAGTTCCTTTTTTTTCTGGTTGCTTTTGCCCTTTCTTTTTGTCCCCGCATAAATTTATCAAAGCCGTTCATATCGATCTTCAATTTGTCATCAAGAGCCATTTCCTTAACAAGGTCAACAGGGAAACCAAGTCGATCGTAGAGTTCGAACAATGTTTTACCATCAATAGTATCCTTTTTTTCCTCAATCAATTTTTCTTTTATCTCAATATATTTTTTATAGCCCCTATCAAGAAGTATCTGAAATCTCTTTTCCTCCTCGATAATTACTCGTTCAATAAATGCCTTATTTTTTTTAAGGTCCGGATAAACATCATGAAAGATCTCCTCCACCTTACCAACCAAATTATATAAATACGGTTTTTCAATATCTAATTTTTTTAGGTTCAAAGCGGCACGGCGTATGAGTTTTCTAACAATATATCCACGTCCCATATTGGTTGGATTTATACCGTCATTTATTAAGAAAGTTATGGCACGTATATGATCTGCCACAATCCTGAAAGCGGGCTGAAGTTCGGTATTTTCACTATATTTATTTCCCGTTTCCAACTCTAATTTCCTTATTATGGGAAAGAACAGATCCGTTCCAAAATTGGTCTTTGTACCTTGCAGGACCCGAGCGATCCTTTCTAATCCAAGTCCCGTATCAACATTCTTTTGCGGCAAATTTGTAAAATTACCGTTTTCATCCTTATAGTATTGTGTAAAAACAATATTTCCTAATTCCAAATATTCATAAGAATTCTCCAGCTCTTCAAGTGTTGGAGCACCTTTCCCATTAAGATCGTAAATGATCTCTGTTGAAGGACCGCATGGACCCGTCTTGCCCATTTCCCAAAAATTGTCCTTATCAAGGAAATATATTCTCTTTTCATCAATACCGATATGATCTTTCCATATCTCAAAAGATTCCTCATCATCTTTATAAACGGTAATATACAATCTCTTTTTATCAATTCCCAGAACTTTCGTGAAGAATTTCCATCCGAGTTCTATGGCATGTTCTTTAAAGTAGTCACCAAAGGAAAAGTAGCCGATCATTTCAAAAAATGTATGATGATGCGGTGAAAAGCCCACTTCTTCAAAATCATTGTGTTTCCCCGATACCCTAAGGCATTTTTGGATACTTCCCATTCTCTTATTGGGTGGTGTGGCTTCACCGGAAAAATATTTGTAAAACTGATTCATTCCTGCGTTTGAGAACATCAACCCTAATTCTTTTGGGGGAATAAGTGAATCAGACGGAACAACAGTATGACCATCTTCTTTTAACATTTGATAAAATAACCGTCTTATATCATTACTTTTCATCTTTACCTCAATACTTTATTATACCATAATTTTAATAAAAAATAAAAAAAATATTAAACTCTTATTCAGTATTGCCGACTTAGTGCTTTTTTGAACTTGAACCTTTAAACAAAGAAATGGAATAACCACTGAGCACGCCTGTCTGCGTGCGGACACGCACAGGCAGGC
>CAYVPX010000057.1:0-9501 GCA_964453935.1 uncultured bacterium
TTTGGGGTGCATTGCATGGTTTTTATATGCTGATCACCATGGTGTTAACAAAACCTATAAACAAAATGTATGATATCTTAAAAATACCAACGCATAATTTTTTCAGAAAATTGATCGGGATCTTTATTACCTTCCATTTGACACTTTTGTCATGGGTATTTTTTAGAGCAAACAAAATAGGTGATATCCCAGTATTGTTTAAAAATATGTTCAAGAATCTAAATGTATTTAATGGTATTACATTAAGTCTATTTAGAGAGGGTTTTATTGTTGCTATTGTTTCATTGATGATACTATTATTCGTTCATTTGATACAAAGACGAAGGAAAATGAGACATTTCTTGGATGATAAACCATTAATAATACAATGGATATTCTTTTTTGCCCTTGCTCTTTTTATGTATTTATTTGCTGTAGATACCCCAAATCAATTTATCTATTTTCAGTTTTAGATATGAAAAACTTTTTATAATTCATTTAAAAAATGCTTCTGAAAAAACGTAATATAGCTGAATGAGATCTAATATCATGTACCCTAATGTAATTAATTTTTTTTAATATTAAATAGGATGAAATAGCTTTTGTTCCTTCATTTCGCAAATCCATATACTCATCATTTAATATATTTTTAAGAAATGATTTATTTGAATGACCAATTAATATCTCCAATCCAAATTGTTTGCTACATCGATTTGTGCTCTTCTTGACATTGCCCCTCCTATGAAAAGTCAACAAAGTCAACCACCGTCCCCTTTAAAGATTTTAAAATAGCATAATGTGCTTTTACATCATGTACTCGTATATAATTTATCTTTTTACCAATTAAATAAGCGGATATACCTAATGTTCCTAACTCGCGGAAATCCTCATATTTTTTCCCGTATATTTTTTTGAAAAAGGATTTATTGGAATGTCCTATCAATATCTCTGTGCCGAACATTTTAAAAGCGTCGATCTCTCTGAGTATTCGAATATTATCTTCATATCGTTTACCAAAACCGATACCGGGATCAATAATAATCCTTTGAGTATCGATTCCCATTTTAACCAATTTGTTAAGTTTTTTTTCAAAAAATTGCAAAAGGTCCATAATAACATCATTATAATAGGGATTTTTCTGCATTGTTTTGGGCTTTCCCTTCATATGCATAATAATAATTTTATGATCCGTATCCTTCAATAATTCAATCATCCTTTCATCTGAAAGGGCAGTAATATCATTTAAGAATTGAACTTTTTTATGAAACTTTTCAAATACTTCAAATTTATAGGTATCAAGAGATATGGGTAATTTACCTTTATATATTTCAAAAAAGGGAGTTAGTCTTTTAATTTCTTCTTCCACACTTATTTTTTCTGAACCTGGTCTTGATGATTCTCCTCCAACATCTATAATATTAGCATATTTTCCCAATTCATCAATCCTTTTTTTAAGTATATTTTTATTGATATATTTTCCACCATCATAAAAAGAATCGGGGGTGAGGTTCAATATTCCCATGATCTTCGTTTTTGCAGTATAGAATTTTTCAAAATTTTTAATTGAATCAACTATTTTCTCACTTAATTCCTTTAACCCAAAGGGTTGCTGCTTTAATTTTATAAGTAATTTCCTGTATATATGAGGTGCTCCAAGTAACAAAACATTTTCTCTTTTTTTCCTCTCCATAATTGAAGAAGAGGAAATCGCCGCATCCGAACCGATCGACAGCATCTCTTGTTTTAAGATAAGTGAAACATGTGTGGGAATATCCTTTATCAAAATAGGGATAATGTCACCTTTTTTTGCCATATACCATTCTACAATCCTATCAACCTTGACCACATTCTTTAAATAATCTTTTATATATGGAATATCTGTTTTCAATATTTCAATTTTCATATGTTCATATCCCTAACAGTTTTAATATCATTCGTAGGTGCCGGTTTTATCATATTTATAACCTGTGATATTGGTGTAATCGTGTAGGTAGTCCCCGTATATCCTATAAGCACATTAGCATTACCCATTAAATATTGTTCTACGGATTGCCTGCCTAAACGTGTTGCTAAAACCCTATCATACGCTGTTGGTGAACCACCTCTTTGAATATGTCCAAGGATCGTTTTTCTGATTTCCCATGGTATCTTCCCTTTTAATTTTCTTTCCAGTTCATTAACATGGATTGCTCCTTCTGCTACAATTATTATCGTATTTTTTTTATGTGCTTGCTTTCTTTTCTCGGTCATTTCAATGATCTCTTTAAGATTAATGGGAAATTCAGGTATAATAGCATAATCGGCACCTGTTGCAATACAAGCCATCAAAGCAAGGTAACCGGATTCTCTACCCATTACTTCTATTAAAAATGTTCTTTCATGAGATGAAGCCGTATCCTTTATTCTATCAACAGCATAAAGAATTGTGTTCAAAGCCGTATCAACCCCGATGGAGATTTCTGTTCCGGCTATATCATTATCAATGGAACCGGGTATAACAATTGTATTTATTCCAAACTTACTTAAAGCATATGCCCCGCGCAGTGAACCGTTACCCCCGATGATAAATACTGCATCAAGGTTTTCCGCTTTGATAATATTTGCAACCTCTTTACATACTTTTTTTTCTTTTAATTGAGGAAAACGCGAGGTTTCAAGAAAAGTTCCGCCTGCTTTAATAATATTTGCAACATTTCTTGAGCTTAATGGGACAAAATCATGTTCGTAGAGCCCTCTATAACCCCTATTGATACCAATTGGTTTTATCTTATTGGAAATGGCAGTTCTAACAATAGAGCGAATTGCCGCATTCATTCCAGGTGCATCGCCACCGCTTGTTAATATCCCTATCTTTTTCATATTATTTCTCAAATACCCCCATATTATTGTATTTCTCCAAACGAGTTTTTAATAAGTAATTTATTTCTATTTTTCTTAATTTGGTGATCTCGCTTATAATTGTGTTTTCAACTCTTTCGTAAATATCATGCGGATTATTGTGTGCACCTCCTAATGGTTCCTCAATAATACCATCAACAACATTTGATTCCAGAAGGTCCCCAGAAGTTAATTTAAGAGCTTTTGATGAGATCTCGGCTTTTTTTGCATCTCTAAAAAGAATGGATGCGCAGCCCTCTGGGGATATTACGGAATAAATAGCATATTGCAGCATAAATATTTTATCTGTAACACCAATACCTAAGGCACCTCCGGAACCACCTTCTCCAATAACTATGGATAGTGTAGGAACTTTTAGAATCATCATTTCTCTAAGATTTCTTGCAATGGCTTCGGCTTGTCCCCGCTCTTCCGCACCAATACCCGGATAAGCACCCGGAGTATCTATCAATGTAACTATTGGGAGATTAAATTTTTCCGCCATTTTCATCAATCGAAGTGCCTTTCTATATCCCTCCGGACTTGCCATACCAAAATTCCTATAGATCTTATCATTGGTATCTCTGCCTTTCTCCTGACCGATCAGCATCAATTTTTGTGTTCCAATTGTAATAAAACCGCCTATCATGGCAGGGTCATCCCTGAAATTTCTATCACCGTGAAGTTCAATAAAATCTTTTCCCATATTTTCAATATAATCTACCAAATGCGGCCTTTTGGGATGTCTGGCAATTTTAACTACATTCCAAGGGGTTAATTTTTCATATGTGTTATCAATAAGCAATTTCAATTTTTTTTCATATCTCATGATCCTTGCTTTTCCCGCCAAAGAGGTTGCGGATTTGCCATTTTTTAATTCATTTAATTTTATTTTTAATTCATTAATTGGTTTTTCAAAATCCAGTTCATTAAAAGCCATATCACCCTCCTATAACCATCTCATATACCTAACAAAAAAATATCTATAAAAATTCCCATTACCATCAACAAAAAATTGAAATCCGATTCCCCAATTACTGTTCATATTTATTTCAACAGCACTGCCGAACCTAAAAAGATCCTTAAAAACTACTCCGCTCTGAGAACCGGAGAAATAAACACCGCCAAAATCATCAAGATTCAAATAAACAGTTAAAAATTTCGTAAAATAAAAATTGGATAGAAAGTAAAAACCCATATAATTATCTGCAATAAACGGAATATGTGTCCCAAAGGTCATTGTTCCGAATTGCTTTTTATTGCTCTTAAAAACTTTTGTCATACTTAGGAACATTCCTCTTCTTGAAGAATCCAAATGTGAAAATGTAGGGATTATGTCTTTTCCATCCCATCCTATTTTAGTGTATAGGGGGAAATTTATCTTGGGGCTTAAAATTTGAAATGCCATGTACGGAGCAGGAATATTTATGATCACATCACTATTACCGATAACATTTTCAGCTAAAAGGGACACTCCAAATTCAAAAAAATTTAAAATGCCTACATTTGATTCTATTCTAATATTCCCGTTATCCTCAAATGTAAGTTGTGAAAATGATTGCGCATTTCCCAAGATCAATCCGGTTGGTGCATTGATCAGTTTAAAATCACTTGATCCATTGACAATTTCAATAGAAATTAATGTCAATAAAATCAAAATTACTTTTAATTTCTTCATATAGTTCCTCACTTATTTTTACCTTAAAATCTTTGCCTAAATACAGGTCCAGCTTACCATATGCGGGTGTGTCATTTATAATTATTCGAACAGGTGCTTTTCCTTTGAACCTATTGAATATCTGCTTGATCATAATGGAATTGTTATTCAATTTATTTATGTCGGCATATTTTATTATAAAATCAGCTTTATTCCCGAAAATATTCCAAACCTCATCAATAGGATAATATTCATCACAGCTAATTTCACTATCATCATTAATTCTTTTTATTTTTAGTAGCATAACCTTATAAAGATTATCATTAAAAAACTCATTTAGATCCTTACCCTCTTTTGCTGAAAATTTCCCATAGTTATTGGTGTATATACTCACTGGAAGAGAACCCAATAGATCCTCAAATATTAATTTTAGATAGGGGCGTTTATCTCTTTTAGTAAAACGTTTTTTTATATCGGTGATCACCCCTAATGTGTACCCTTCAAAGCTATTCCTTGAATCAATCGAGTTGCATAGAGGAAATATAGCATAGTAAAATTCCACGCTTGATAAGGGATGTGAAGAAAAATAATATCCCAAATACTCTTTTTCAAATCTTAATCGCTCATTCTTATCAAAATCTTCAACTTCACGTAAGCGTTTTAAATTCTCATAAATATCAATGTTTGCTTTACCGCCGGAAAAGAGATTGCCCATGCCATTATTTTCTTCGTCCTTAATTTTTTTGCCGTATAAAATAATATTTTCAATGGCATCATATAGAGCCGCTCTATTCTTATGCAGGGAATCAAACACACCGACTTTTATTAATATCTCTAAGGTACCTTTATTCAAATTCTTTTGTGGAACCCTTTTAATAAATTCAAAAATATTCTTAAATGGTCCATTGTCCTCTCTCTCTTGTACAACATCGGCAACAAATTTTGAGCTGACATTTTTTATATTATTGAAACCATACCTTATATTGCCCTCTTCAGGAGTGAATCTTTCAAAACTCTTATTTATATCAGGCGGGAGAATATTAATATCGTGCTTAAAAGCGTTCTCAAAATAGACCTTTCCCTTTTCAAAATCAATTTCATTATTAAAAATGGATGTAAAAAATTCCACAGAATAATTTGCTTTTAAATATGCTGTCCAGTATGTCAAATGAGCATATGCTGTTGAATGCGATTTATTAAAGGCATATTCCGCAAATTTTTCTATTTGGTTCCACAATGTTTCAACATCTGATTTTTTATTTTTATTTTTAACAGCACCATCAATAAATTGTTTTTTCATTTTTAAGATGAGTTCACCCTTCTTTTTTGAAACGGCTTTTCTTAAAAGATCTGCCTCTGCCGGGGTGAAACCTGCCAATTTTTGAGCTATTCTCATAATATGCTCTTGATATATCATTGTCCCGTATGCATCATCCAGAATATCCCCAAAATCAAAATTTAATGATTTTTTCAACTCATCAATTTTACCTTCTTCCCATAATTTTTTATTTTTAATATATGTATCCATAAGACCGGCATTCAGAGGTCCGGGTCTATATAGAGATATACCGCCAATGAGATCATCTATCTTCCTTGGCTGTAAATTTTTCATCAAATTTCCCATTCCACTTGATGATTCTATTTGAAAAATACCCTGAACATCGCCTGATGAGATCATTTCATAGGTTTTTTTATCGTCAATAGGGATTTTCTCAATATTAAAATCCTTCTCTTTTCTCCTGATTAATTTTTCCGCATCAGCAATGACAGTTAATGTTTTCAGCCCCAGTATATCCCATTTGACCAAATGGGCACGTTCAATATCTTCCATTTCATATTGAGCGACAACCTCACTGTCACTAGTGTAAAAAAGCGGAGCATATTCCACTAAGGGTTTATCTGAAATAACCACACCAGCAGCATGAATGCTCTTATTACGAATAACCTTATTTAATTTTAGGGTCGCTTCCTTCCATAATTGGGTTATACCGTCTTTCTCAAAATATTGATTTAAATTGGGATCCACTTTTATTGCTTCTTCCAGGGATGATTCTTTTGTATTTGTAATTAGCTTTGATACCTCCCCAACAACCGAAAGAGGAATGGCTAAAACCCTGCCCGTATCCCTAATAGCGGCTTTGGTTTGCAGGACATTGAAAGTAACGATCTGACAAACTCTTTGTGTGAGAATATCCGTGCTATCACGATTATATTTATCCTTTATATAAGAGATGAGCTTATCCCTGTTCCTCTTACAAACATCAATATCCACATCCGGAATGTTAGAGCGATCCGGGTTTAAGAATCTTTCGAATAAAAGGCCGAAACGTGTAGGTTCAACAGTAGTAAGGTCAGATAAATATGCCACAACAGAACCTACGACCGAACCTCTTCCGGGACCAATAGGAATATCATGCGTTTTTGCCCATAATATAATATCTCGAACGATCAAAAAATATTGAGCAAATTTTTTTTCAGCAATGATCTTGAATTCATATTCAAAACGTTTCCTTACCTCTTCACGTTCTTTTTTCCCAAAATCATGGTATTTAATGTCAAAATTATCTTCACATATTTTTCTCAAATATTTCGCATATCCCTCGGCTTTGGATAAACCTCCATATTCTTCAGGTAGCTCATAATGAGGCATAGCCCAGACCTTTTTCTGGGGTATTTCCAGATTTGTTTTATCTGCAACCTTCCCTGTTTCATATACCGCATCCGGAAGATCCTTAAATGTTTCAAGCATTTCAGCCTCAGTTTTAACATAAAATTCATGTGACGGACCCAACGATTTTTTATAATTTGAAACCTTCTTTAAAGCCTCTTCCTTTGATATACCATCAGGTAATCTTGAAAATTCCTCATAAAAATTATCTTTCATCTGCACAGCGAGTAAAATATTTTGAAAAGGACCATCCTCTTTTTTTATATAATGTGAATCATTGGTTGCTACAAGGTGAGCTCCCGTTTCTTTTGAAAGTTCGATAAGACCCGGTATAACCTTCTCTTCATCTTCAATGCCATGTCTCATCACTTCGATGTAGAAATCCTCACCGAAAATCGGCAAAAACTTCTCATTTAGATATTCCAAAGCAATATCTTTTCTTCCCCTAAGTAATAATTGAGGAAGCGAGCCGGCAAGACAACCCGACATAGCGATAAGACCCTTATTATATTTTTTCAGATCCTCAAATGTGATCCTCGGCTTTTTATAGAAATGCTTTTTTTCATCCCTTGTAAATGATAAAGATGAAAGTTTAAATAAATTTTTCAAACCTTCATAATCCTTAGCAAGAAGTGTAAGATGAAAATTTGAGATCTTAGGGAACCTTTTATCCTCATGGTTTAAATACATCTCGGAACCCAATATGGGTTTTATTCCATTATCTCTCATCGTATGATAGAATTTTAATATGCCGAAAAGATTTCCATGATCAGTTATTGCACAAGCGGAAAAATTATTTTCTTTTAGATGTTCCGCCAAGGGTTTGATCTTTGTCAATCCGTCAAGCATGGAATATTCAGTATGAAGATGAAGGTGTACGAAACTCAATTATCTAACCTTTATATTCAATGGTAAACTTATCCTGCTTTCAGCGGGAACACTGGTTAAAATATTCAATTGTCCATGTATCCCGACAGTTACAGGCTTTTTTGAGAAGACAGATACTGTATATATATGTCCTTGTTTTACCGTATTTACCTTAACGCCATAATTATCACTCTGCCCGAAACTGAATGAAGCACTTTTTATAACAAAGGATGTTTTCGACATAAAATTAACGGTATATGAAATATAGCGATCCTTATCACTATAAAAACTTATTGCTTGAGGATAATACTGTATAGGTCCTGTAATCGTACCTCTTATTTGTACCGGAATGGTGGGAGCATTTTTCGAGTCTGTATGTATTATTATGGAATAACCGAAGGAACGGAAATTCGCATTTTTAGGAGCTAAGGTAATATCAATTTTATAATTAGAATTAGCACCTGTAATTTTTGTTATTTTATATGAAAGTGAATCTTTCATTTGAGCGGGGAAATCTATTTTATTAATGGTAAATTCCTTTTCAACATCGCTTTTTAAAAATATAGAAACAGTTTTCTTATCATTATAACTAACGTCTCGGAAGTTTATCAACCTTGGGGATATATCAATATATTTTTTTACAAAACAATTTAGTGTTAAATATATTTTTGCATTTAATGGGTCATTTGTTGTAACAATCACTCTTTTTATAACCTTTCTCGAATAACCGTGGGAATTAAATATAACATTGATCTGTCCACCTTCCCCGGGGTTATATTCTCTTTTATCAAGTTTTGCAACTGTGCAACCACATGTGGAACGAACCTCTGTAATTTGCAGAAGTTTTTTACCTCTATTCACAAATTTATAAGCATGCGCAACCTTGGTGCCTTCGACAACCTCGCCAGCATCATAGGTAATAGAATCGAATGAGATTTTAGGAGCTTTTACAGGAATATTATTTCTACCTGATGAAGAGGACATACCGCCCTGTTCACAAGATGCAAGCAAAATGATCAAAAAAGCAGCAGTAAAGAACAAAGACCATTTTCTGAATTTCATACTTACCTCCTATATAAAATCATAGGTATCCCTTGCAATTGCAAGTTCCTCATTTGTAGGGATTACCAATGTTTTAATCTTACTATTATTCCCGCTGATATCAACAGGTTTACCGTATCTTATTACCTTATTATTGAGTTCATTGTTGATTTTAAATCCCAATGGATTTAAAAATTTTGCTACTAACTCCCGTAACGGCGGAGTGTTCTCTCCCACACCTGCTGTATAAATAAGTGCATCCGCACCACCTAATACCGCATAATACGCACCAATATACTTTACCAGCCGGTAAGCATATAATGTCATAACAAAAATAGCTAATTTGTCACCTGCATTATATTTTTCTTCAAGAATACGCATATCATTTTGTCCGAAAAGACCTAATACCCCT
>CAYVPX010000058.1:0-9398 GCA_964453935.1 uncultured bacterium
ATAAAAAGGAATTCTTGCTTTATTATTCTTTATATATTTTTTATAAAACTTTTTATCTTCAAAAAATGGTATTTTTTTTATATGGGAGATATTATTTTCTTCATACCCTTCGTAATATCTCGCACTTGAATATTTATAATTGCTGCTATCTGAAGTATTGTGTAATGCTGGTAATTTATGAATAAATGTTATTAGTGAAGGTAAATATTTTTCATCAAGAACAATATATATTTTATATGGTTTTTGAAATACATGACCTACTGTTTCGTACTTTTTGTTGAAATATAAAGCATATTTCGTATTTAATCTATGGATGAACTTTTCAATAGGATATTTATTTGCAAAAATATCGAAATGAACTTCTGTTGTCAATAAACAATAAGCAAAAAGTTCAATGTCCGTTTCTTCTATCAATTCATTAATTATCTCAAAATATTTATTCCTATTCTCAGCTGAAAAAAATATGGGATTTGCTCGTTGTCCTTTAATGATAATATAGTAATGATGATAATTTAAAAATACCCTTATTCTTGTTGACATGTTTTATTATATTATTTTTTCTTTTATTTTGCAACTTTTTTAAACAGCGTCCCCGATTTAAAATCATGCAAATGCCCAAGTAAAGAGGAGATACCATTAATTGCCAATTTTAGGTCTAAGATACTTTTTATTGTAAAAAAAGATCTTAATATAAATAAAGGATGCAGGTGTAGTTTCCATAATTTATTGGTCCAGTATAATGGTTCTATCCTTGATGCTAATATCGGCTTATCCATTGCAAATTGTGAATAGTCCATAGGATCAATGGTAAATATACCTTTCTTTTTTGCATCTTCATATAATGGAGTTCCGGGGTATGGAATAATGACAGACGCCTGCAGGCAATCACCAAAATGAGTTTTATAAAGCATAACCCTCTTTGCTAAATTGAAGGTTTCTTTAACCTCTTCTATACCTTCTTCAGGGTAACCTGTCATAAGTGTCAGCATTGTTATGATGCCTGCATCTTTAGCATTTTTTATACCTGTCTCTATTTGCTCAACACTTTCCAGTTTTCTAATATTTTTTAATATTTTATTACTTCCACTTTCTACTCCGATTTTCAATAATCGATAGCCAATTTTTTTTGCCAACTTTATATTGCGTTTACTCAATGAATCTGCTCTGGCATTAGATGATAGGTAAAATTTACCGATTAAATGTCGCTTATTCAGCTCTTTATAAAGTTCTAAAAGCCATTCATAATTCCATAATGCACCTGATTCATTATCATCAAAAATCTCCTTGATCTTATATTTTTTTATTAGCAATTCAATTTCATCTGCAATATATTTTGGTGAATGTAATCTGGCAGTCCTTTGCCATAATTGATGTTGCCAAATACAGAAAGAACAAATTCCTGACACATTGGTTTTAACTCCGCACCCGCGCCCTGAAAGTATATATATAGCGGGGTGATATAGATATGCTTCGCCATAATTTCGCCAATTAACAAGTTCTCTGTTAATATGAGGTAATTCATCAAGTTCCTTTATCAATTCTACTTTATTTTCTCCTATTAAAGAATTATTTTCCCATTTCAAGGTGGAAGGCGGAAGTTTTTGGTTTTTCTTTATTGCATCTACTAATTCAGCTCCCCAATAGTCATAATCACCACCAAGTACACAATAATCCCCGCCAATGTTCTCAAATGTTTTTCTTGGCTCATATGTAACATGATCCCCGAAAAGAATGATCTTAATATTTGATAATTCTGTTTTAATCTCTTGTATAAAGTTTCTTATAAAACCCAATAACGGTGCCTTTGTTTCTAAGAATATTACGTCGGGAGCAAATTCCCTGACCTTGTTGATAAAATATTCATGGCTCATAAATTCATTGATACCATCGAGAAAAAGTACATCTTCTCCGTTTTTATTTAAAATGGTTGCTAAGGAGGCAGCGACAAGTGGATATATTCTAACTTTTTTTGAATGAGTAAAACGAAATTGACGGTTTTGCGTCAGCAGAGGCATTAACCCATTTGAATTATAAGGAGGATATAATATCGCTATTTTCATTTATTTATTTAGGAGACAATTTTTCCACGTTCCATTAGCTCCTATTGTCCCTTTTAAAAATTTTCTTCATTTAGAGAAAATCCTTGACAAAAAAACTTTTGAAAGTCGGCCTTCATACACCTCTTCGGCATTTCCCTCCAAGTAATAACTAATGATCTTTTTATCCTTAATCGTAGAATCAATTGTTAAAATTATACCACTTTTGGTAACAACATTCACAAATGGATTACATTTACCTAAAAGTGTGGCAATAAGTGCAGATGCTGCTGAACCTGTTCCACATGCCAATGTTTCGTTTTCCACACCTCTTTCATAGGTTCGGAGCTTAATATTATTTTTATCAATCACCTGAACAAAATCTACATTTGTACCCTTAGAACCAAATTTTTCATTATATCTAAAAAAAGCACCTATTTCTCGAATATCTCCCTTGGGAAAATGAAAAATAACAAAATGCGGAACCCCTGTATCAATTAGATATCCTGAGAAAAGAGTTCCTTTATATTTAAAATTGAACTTTTCATAAACCTTTGGTGGTATCATTTCTAATCTAACATTCTCATCTATGATCTCAGAAGTGTAGATACCGGATAAGGTTTCAAATCTCATTTTCGTCCCTACGATTTTTTCTTTATGGGCGAACATTGAGACACATCTACCACCATTACCGCACATTTCCGCTTCTGAACCATCACTATTAAAATATTTCATTTTAAAATCCGCCTTTTGGGATCTCTCAATAGCGATCAAGCCATCTGCACCAACTGCAAGTCCTCGCTTACATAAAACCTTCGCAATATTTGAATAATCTAAATCAAGTTTATTATCAAAATTATTCAGCATGATAAAATCATTCCCCGCACCGGAATATTTTTTGAATATCAGATCTTTTTCCATATGCTCTCCAATTTTTTCTTCTCTTCTAAATCCAAACCTTTTAATTCATCGCCATTATTATTGATAACTGTGGTAAGGATACTTGCAACACTTACTGATACATTCAATGACTGAACGAACCCTCTTTTAGGAATAATTATTTTACCATCACAATTGTTCAATAAGAACATATCCTGTACGCCCTTAAATTCATTCCCAAAAACAATAGACATATTTTGTGAATAATTCAATTTTTTACAATCAATAGCAGTTTCATCTAAATAGGTAACGTAAATTTTAAACTTGTTATCATGTAAAAATTTTAAATATTCCCTGGAATCCAGAAAATAATTAATCGTAAGCCATTTCTCAACACCTCTTGTAACTTTTTTATTTAACGGCAGATTTTCATCAAAATGCAATTTTCCAATTATATCAACATATTGTATCCCAAAGAAATCACATGTACGCAAAATGGCAGAGATATTATGCTCTTTAAAAACATCATATAGAGCTATTCTAATATTTGAAATTCTTTTTTCCAGAACATTTTGAATTTTCTCCAATCTTTTTTCTGTTCTCATTTGATAAAAATATCTAACCTCTTTACCTCATACGATTGTTTAAAAATATTAACATTTATTCCCAATATAGTAATTCCAATGAGGTAAAAAGAACCACCATAGGACACAAATGGTAATGGAATCCCTGTAACCGGCATAACACCTAAATTCATTCCAATATTAGCTACGATATGCATAAAAAAAATTGTAAAGGAGCCAAGGGCAAAGAAAAAACCAAAGCTATCATTAGCTTTAAAAGCTATGAAAAGCAAGTAAAATAAAATTAAAAATTCAAAAAATATGACAAGCAATGCACCATAAAAACCCCATTCCTCCGAAATCAAGGAAAAGATAAAATCCGTATGACGTTCAGGAAGAAAGTTGAACTTGTTCTGTGTTCCTTTAAAAAGTCCCTTGCCTTTTATTCTCCCGGATCCAATAGCAATTCGTGATTGAATAACATTCCAACCACTCCCTCTTATATCATATGATGGATTTATAAATGTAATTATTCTATTTTTTTGATATTGTTTTAAATGCACTATAACACCTTTTGCAAGGAACATCCCCACAAAAAATAATATTAATATCATTATTGTAGAAAATATATTTACCCGTTTACCAATAAACAATTCCACAAAAATTTTTAATAAAAATGATGTAATTACAATACCCAAAAATAAAAAAAGGTATTTCAAAAAATTCATATTAACAAGAAATTTGAATATATTGGTAATTGGGTTAATATCATTTTTGATAAAAAATATTACACCCACAATAATCCCAATAATAATTACATATAGGGAAATAATAAAAATATTTACCCTGATAAAGAACATAAAAACGAGCCAAATAGCAATAAATACGAGAGAGGTTCCAAGATCAGGTTGTTTTAATACTAATATCATAGGTATAGCGGTTATTATTAATGACTTAATAAACATAATTACATAATCCAAGATATTTAAAAAAGAAAGTTTTTCAAAATAATCACTGATTAATGAACTAAAATATAATAAAAATCCAAATTTCATAAATTCTGAGGTTTGAAATGATATTATACCTAATTTGATCCATCTACCCCTATAAGTTCTAAAAATTATCATTGATAAGATCAGTATTATAATACCGAAAATATATAAAGTAAGAGAAAGATTTTTAAAAAAATGATAGTCAATATTAGAAACTATTATAAAGGTTAAAATACCCAAAAATATGAAGAATAATTCCTTTGTAACAAATGGATTTGAAAAAAATGATGTTGTTTTATAATAGAATGCGGAAAAAATGAACAAGATCCCCATGGTTGATAAGATCAATATTGTGATTAAGGGAAAGATCAAGCTATTCTTCTTCAATATAACCGTTATTATCCATGTATTCCCAGATATTTCTTGAAAAATTAGCCGGATAATAACCCCCGCTGCCATTATGTTCGATAAAGATCACCATTGCATATTGTGGATTATTATAAGGAGCAAAAGAAACAAACCAGCCATTATCTCTTTCCTTATATGGTATCTCCTTCTGATCCGGAGAATATTTAATATAATATTTTGTAATTTTCTGCACCTGCATTGTACCTGTTTTTCCAGCAATTATGATCTTTTTGCTCTTTGCTCTCCAACCTGTCCCGCCCAAGGAATTTACAACATCATGCATCCCTTTGGTTATTTTATTAAAAATACTGGGGTCTTCCTCAATTTCTATCTTATTTGTTTCAATCTCTTTATTCCCAATCTTTTTGATCAGGTGGGGTCTTACCAGCCAACCTTTAGAAGCAATAAAAGCAATAAATTGTGCCATTTTAACAGGACTAAGCTCAACGAGGCCCTGCCCTATTGCAATATCCAAAGTTTCAGAAGGATACCACACCCCATCCCCAATACCCAAATCACGTTTAATTTTTCTGTATGGTATCATAGGTTTCTTTTCCCCCGAAACCTCGATTCCGGTTTTTTTATCAAGATATATTGACCTGGCAATATTTGAATAATTATCAATACCAACCTTATCACCTAATTGATAAAAAAATACATTGCATGAATTTTTTAATGCTTCATCTAATGTTTCTTTTCCATGCCCGGATTTTTTCCAACAGTGTTTAACAACCCCTTCAAGTTTTATTTTACCCCGACAAGGTAAAATACCATGAACAAGATTCAATTTCTCCCCACAAAAAGCGGTAAATAATTTAAAGGTAGAGGCAGGATTATAATTTTGAATACATTTATCCAATAAAGGATGTTTTTCATTTTGAGAAATTTGGCTCCATATTTGATTTGAGATACCCATTAAGAACATATTTGGATCCACAGAAGGACTCGATACATAGGAAATTATCTCACCTGTATTGATATTCATAATAACCAAAGCAGCGGCAAAATCTTTTAACAAATTATAATTAAAGATCTGAAGATTCTTATCCAGAGTAAGCTGTATATTTTTTCCGTTTATTGCGGGTTTTTCCATATTTTGTAACTGCTTAAATAAATTAATATTGCCAAGTTCCGAAGCAGAATACTCTACTTTTTTACCTTTGGCATCTATAAATAGAAACTTTAATCCCTTGATACCTCTCAAATCCTTTTCATATAGTTTCTCTAATCCGAACTTACCAATATAATCCTCATTATCATAATATTTTTTAAATCTTTTATGAGAAAGTTCATTTTGCGACACCAATGAAACATAACCAACAGGGTAATAGAATTTTTCCTTGAAAGGATAATATCTACTAGGTATTTCTTTAACGAACAAATACGGAAATTCCTCCTTATTCACTTTTAGTTTTAAAAATTGATCCTGCGTTAAAGATCTTTTAATAAGATTTTCCTGATTTTTTCTGTATCTATGAATATTCCAGTTTATATTTATCTTGGTAAGTGCCTGTTTAACATTTAATAACTGTTCCTCTTTTAAATATGGTAATAGATATAGATTATGCTTAAAAACATTTACAACCAGAGGTTCACCATTTCTATCAAGGATTTTTCCTCTGACAGGTCTCACCTTCTGTTTTGATATAATATTTTTTGTTGATAAAATAAAATATTTTTTGCCTTCTAAAACCTGTAAAGTAAATAATTTTACAATAAAAATTATGGAAATAAGAAGCAATAAAACAACAATAATAATAAGATTTTTTTTTACTTTTGCCAGATTATCATTGTTCTCTGATTGATACATTAATTATTTAATTCCTTTAATTTAATTTTAGCAATAATATAATTCGGTTCAATACTTAAAACAGTATTAAATTCTTTCTTTGCTTCTTCTTTATTGCCCAAAATTGTTAATAATTCTCCGTATTTAAAGTGCGTGTACGGATCCCTTGAATTGAGTTTCAACGACTTCTTGAAAAAATCTTGAGCTTTCATAAGCTCTTTTTTGATCTGGTAAATACTTGCAATTTTATTTATTGTGTAAATATCTTCTGTGTTCAATTCATATGACTTTAAAAAATACTTCAATGCAAGATCCGGTTCATTTTTTTCCATCTTTATCAGTCCCATTTCATAGTACATCATAAAATCCATTGGGAATTTTTCTATAGCTTTTAAAATCATATCTTCTGACTTATCAAGATTGCCTTCTAATTTATAAATATCACCGAGGTTCAAATAATTCAAATAATTCTCCGGTTCCTTTTCATAAGCTAAAAGAAAATACTTTTCTGCCTCAGGGTAATTTCCTAAAAATTTATTTAAGGAAGCAATATTGAAAAAATACCCTGGAACATTTTGATTTAAATTTATTAGTTTTTTAAATATATTAATACCTTGATCGGCGATTTTGAGATCGAAATATATATACCCCAATGCCTCCAATGATTTTATATCATCAGGATGTTTCTTTAAAATATCTTTATATTCTTCAATAGCCCCTTTATAATTTCCGGTTTTCGAAAGGATTTGTCCTAAATAATACCTTGCATATTTATTTTCGCTCATTATATTTACCTTAGTAAAAGCAACCATAGCATCTTCTATCAAGTTCCTCTTATAAAAAATCAATCCTTTATTAAAATATATTTGAGATAATATCCCCCCTGATATATCATTAGCTTTTTTGTAATATTCTGCTGAATTTTGCTTCTTATTGGTCTTAAAATACAATAATCCCAAATATTCATAAGCATCACTTATATTAGGATTTTTTTTAATTGCTTTTAACAAAAGTTTTTCAGAATTTTCATATTGTTCAAGTTGCATATATCCTAATGCTTTTACAATAAAGTCTTCATACTTTTTTGAAAATAAGACCATTTAATCCTCCTTCATGGTGGGGAACAAAATAACGTCCCTGATGGTTGGAGCATTGGTCAGGATCATCACTAACCTATCAATACCAATCCCCATACCACCAGTTGGCGGCATACCATATTCAAGTGCTTCAATAAAATCTTCATCCAAACGTTGGGCTTCATCATCACCCTTTTCTCTGTAACTTTCTTGTAATTCGAATCGTTTCTTTTGTTCAATGGGATTATTTAATTCCGAATAAGCATTAGCAAGCTCCATACCTGCAATATAAAGTTCAAATCTTTCTACTAAATCCTTTTTAGTTCTATGATCCTTTGTCAGAGGAGAAGATTCCTTGGGAAAATCAATAACAAATGTAGGCTCAAAAAGTTCAGGTTCGACAAAATGTTCAAATAATTTTTCAATAGCCTTTCCTTTTGAGACAGGCTTTGCTTTTCCAAGGTCAGATACGAGCTTGATGAGCTCTTCTTCCGATTTTTCCATAACATCAATATTACTCTTCTCCTTTATTGCATCTATCATTGATATCCTTTTAAATGGGAATTTAAAGGAGAACTCCTTACCATCCCGATTAACAATCAATGAACCGTCAAAAACATTATCGATAACATACTTGATCATATTTTCTGTAAAATCCATTACATCATTATAATCCCAATAAGCAGCATAAGATTCAAGCATGGTAAACTCAGGATTATGGCTTTTGTCCATTCCTTCATTTCTAAAATTTCTATTTAGTTCAAAAACCCGCTCAAAACCACCAATGATCAATCGTTTTAAATATAATTCGGGGGCTATCCTCAGATAAAGATCTATATCAAGTGCATTATGATGTGTTATAAAAGGTCTTGCATCGGCGCCACCTGGCACCGTCTGTAAAATTGGGGTTTCTACCTCAACAAATCTCCTTTCATCCATAAAACTTCTAATGGATTTTATTATATTAGAACGTTTAATAAATATCTCTTTAACATTGTCATTTGTCATAAGGTCCAAATATCTTTTCCTATATCTCAACTCCACATCCTTCAAGCCGTGAAATTTTTCAGGCAATGGTCTTAAAGATTTAGATAATATTTCAATATCCTGAGCTAATATGGTGAGTTCCCCTGTTCTAGTTCTGAATATCTTTCCAATAACCCCAATAAAATCACCAATATCCATTTTTTTAAATAATTCATACTTGTCGTTTAAAAAATCCAATCTGAAATAAACCTGCATCTGAGCTGTTCCATCGGATATATTACCGAATCCTGCTTTACCATGTCGCCTTTTCGAGATCAATCGACCTGCTGTTTGCGTAATATAATCGCTCTGCTCTTCATCTTTGAGTGACGAATATTTTTCTTGTAAGGTTTTAATATCATCCTTCTTATTCCATTTATATGGGAATGGATTTATATTTTTTTCCAAAAGTTCTTTTAGCTTATCATACCGTACCTTTATTAATTGATTTTCATTGTTGTCATTCATATTTACTCCTATTATTTTATTTTAACTTAAAAACAGTATTTTTTCAAGATTTTTTTGTCAATTCAACGATTACTTTCTTATCACACCTTTTGCAACAAGTATTTTGTATGCTTCCGGAGTAAGGTGATAGTTGGTTTTATTATAGAACTTACCATTTGATA
>CAYVPX010000059.1:0-2972 GCA_964453935.1 uncultured bacterium
TAACGTCCCTAATACGGGCTTCGCCCTCGCAATGACTTTTGCTTTTTTAATTGTCAATTCTCCATTGTCCATTGTCAATTGTTTTTCATTTCCCCTTTAAAAAAACTAAAGAATAATTTATAATTGAATATGTGTGGTATAGTAGGTTTCTTTAATTACAATATAAAAAACTCAAAAAATCTATTGAAAGAAATGAATCACACTCTCGTTCATAGAGGTCCGGATGATGAAGGCTATTATATTGATGATGATATTGCTATGGGAAATCGTCGGCTTACTATTCTTGATCTGAAACATGGAACTCAACCATTTTATAATGAGGATAACTCTATTATTACCGTTTATAATGGAGAAATATACAATTTTAAAAGTTTAAAAAAATATCTTTTGAATAAGGGACATATTATTACTTCTAATTGTGATACGGAGATCATCCCGCATCTATATGAAGAATATGGTGAAGCGATGTTTGAACTTTTGGATGGGCAGTTTGCCATTGCCATTTACGACAAGAAGAATGAAACCCTGATTCTGGCACGTGATCATTTTGGGATAAAACCTCTTTATTATACAAAAGATAAATTTGCTTTTGCATCAGAGATTAAAGCATTATTGGTTTATGATAGGAATATAAACATCGATCCTAACGGTATTATGGAATATTTCTTCTTGGGTTATAATGCTTCAAAAAGGACAGTTTATAAAAATATTGAAAAAATCCCTCCAGGTTCCTTTATGGTTATAAAGCATGGCAATATTATTAAAAAAGAGAGGTATTGGCTTCTTAATCCAAAACAAGGTACAGATTTCTCATTGCAGAGAATAGATGAATTACTAAGAAATAGTGTTAAGAAACGACTATTGTCCGATGTAAATTTGGGGCTTTTACTTTCAGGAGGTTTAGATTCTTCTCTTATCGCTATGTATATGAAAGAACTTGGGAAAAAAGTTGATACATTTACCCTATCATTTCCCAATACTGGTTTTGATGAATCAGCGTCGGCGAGATCCATTGCAAAATATCTGGGAATAAAAAATTATTCTTACCCCGTATTACCCGAGGATATTTTAAAAAATATTGATATTATTTCTGATTTTGACGAACCTTTTTCAGACTCTGCCGCATTAAATGTTTTTCTTATTACGAGGTATGCAAAGAGCCATGTCAAGGTTTTGCTTTCCGGCGAAGGCGGTGATGAGATCTTTGGCGGATATTACACTTATGAAGCATCAATCCTTAATGAAAAACTAAAATTTTCTTATCCGTTATTACAAAAACTATTTCCCGTTATATCAAGATTAATACCTGTAAATAATAAAAAGATAGGGTGGGAATTCAAGCTTAAAAGATTTCTTCAAAGGGCGTCTGATAACACGCTGCAAGCACATATTAATTGGAAAAGGTTATTTCCTGTTGACTTAATAAAAAAAATATTCCCCGGTATTAATTGGGAATATTCTTATTTACCCTGGTTGAATATCAATGATAAACATAAGGGAGATCTAATAAATTCACTGATGCTATATGATCTGGAAAATTATCTACCCGGGGACCTTTTGGTAAAGATTGACAGGGCATCTATGATGAATTCTATTGAAGGCAGGGTACCCTTTTTAGATAAAGATTTGAGCGAGTATATGTTCTCAATTTCCGGTAGCGAAAAAGTAAAATTATTTAAAAAGAAATTAATATTAAAAAAATTAGCAAAAAATAAACTACCGAATAATATAATTAATAAGCCTAAAATGGGATTTTCATTACCCATGGCAGAATGGATTGCTACAACTCTTTATAGTACATTTTTACAAACCTTTGAGGAAGTATCTTTCAATAATCTGGATATTAAAAAGAATATTATAATTGATATGTTAAATATACATAGGCAGAATAAAATGGATTATTCTCGTGAATTATGGGCTGCATTTGTTTTTATCAAATGGGGTATGGGTATTGGTATATGAAAAAAATACTGTTTTTCACCTTATTAACGATATTTCAACTTTTCGTAGTGTTCATCTTATTGAATTTGCCGTATTATAAGGAAAGAGGGATAATTAAAAACAATATTGATCATACTGATGTGCTAATAAATAACATTAAAACTTTTTCTATTATTAAAGGAATAGAAATAAATAATTTGCTTGATGATAATAAAAATGTTTTAATAGGAACTAAAATTAATCTGGCAAAAAGAGTACTTGCAAATGTTCATACAAAAAGATTTATAAAGGTAACCATATTTTATAAAAAGAATCTCTTGTTCTTTCCCATTTGGATACTTATGATATTAGTAAATATGTTATTTTTTTATTATACAAGTGAAAAAAATACTGAATATTTAAGGGTATTTCAGGAGTTTATTGATGGATTTTTTATTATTACAGATAAAAATTTTAATATTATTTATTCAAGTATTGAAGATTTAAAATTCAACTTTAAAAATTATATTTCTCTATTTGAAAACCTGAATTATGGTAAATTAAAGCAATCAGCTAAGATGAAATTGTATGAAAAAATGACATTTGACGAGGTAATATTTAAAAAAAGAAAATACCAATTAACAACATTCATTGCAAAAGATGGTATTTTCTTTTATTTCAAGGATCTAACTGGAATTATATTCTACCAGGAGCAGATCAAAAAGAGTCAAGAACTGTCGACAATGGGTAAATTCAGCTCAATGGTAGCTCATGAATTGCGGAATCCTATTAGTACAATTAGAGCCTCTGCCGAAACCATATTGGAAGATACTGAAAATGAAGATGATATTAAATTATTAAACTATATTATGGAAGAGAGTGTCCGCCTTTCTGATCTTATTGGGAAGATGCTGAATTTTTCACGTGAACTTCATATAGATAAAGAGTATGTGAATATAAAAGATTTTATACTTAAAATTAAGGAAGACAACCTGCAGAAATTTAGTGGTACTACAATAAATGTAAAATTTAGATCATCAATACTATTTTGT
>CAYVPX010000059.1:3072-9347 GCA_964453935.1 uncultured bacterium
GGACATAATGGAAGAATTGAAGTAGAAAGTAAAAGAAATAAAACGATCTTTAAAATAGTTTTGAGGTGTAAAAGATGAAAAGAATATTAATAATTGACGATGAAAAGAAATTGGCAAATGTACTTATGATGAATTTTCAAAGACGTAATTTCGAGGTTATGACCGCCAATACAGGTAAAGAGGGTGTCAATGCTTTTAAAAATTTTAAACCCATTTGTGTTATTACTGATCTTAAACTTCCGGATTTTGATGGTTTTGAAGTACTAAAAAAAATAAAAGAGATAGATTTTGATGTTCCCATCATTCTAATTACAGCCTACGGTTCCGTTGAAAAAGCTGTTAATGCTGTTAAACTCGGTGCTTATGATTTTGTTACAAAACCTTTTGACTTTAAAGAACTTTATAGATTGGTAAATGATTCCATTGAAATGATGGCAGTTGTAAGTAATGAAAAAAATTATCTTGATAATGAGGTTGCAAAGGTTTTTCCCGGTATTATTGGAAAAAGTAAAAAAATGAAAGAAATATTCAGCCTTATTGCGGATATATCGGGTTCAACTGCAAATCTTTTTATTACCGGTGAATCTGGTACGGGGAAGGATCTTATTGCACGTACTGTACACTATGTAAGTAAAAGGAAATCAGGTCCGTTTATCGTTATTAATTGTGCCGCTGTTCCGGAAGAGCTCCTTGAAGCCGAACTTTTTGGTTATGAACGCGGTGCATTCACAGGGGCAAGTCAGGCAAAACCAGGGTTATTCGAGATTGCCAATGGCGGAACAATCTTTTTGGATGAGATCTCAGAAATGTCTTCACGATTACAAGCAAAATTGTTAACTGCCATACAAAACAAAGAGATTCGACGTGTTGGAAGTGTAAAGAACATTAAAATTGATGTGAGATTTATTTCTTCCACAAATAGGAATATTGAAAAAGAAGTGTTAGAAAAAAGGTTCAGGGAAGATCTTTATTATAGATTAAATGTTATACGTATGGATTTACCCCCACTCCGTGAAAGGAAGGAGGATATTCCAATGCTCATTTCATATTTTATAAAAAAATTTAATAAAAAAAATGATAAACAGATAAAAGGAATTAATAATGAGGGATTATTAAGATTGATAAATTATGATTTCCCGGGAAATGTAAGAGAATTGGAAAATATCATTGAAAAATCTGTTGTTATTGAAAAAACAAGCACAATTACTGAAAAGAGTATAAATTTAAAAGCAATGTTCACTACATTTTCAGATGAGGAAAATGAAAACATTGTTGATATTAAAGGGAATATTCCCCTGGAGAATGGTTTTTCACATTTATTAAAGATATATGAGAAAGCTGAAAAAGAGGTCATAATAAAAGTTATTTCAAAATTTCCAAATGAAACAAATGACAAACTTGCCGAATATCTTGGAACAAACAGAAGAATATTAGAATTAAGAATGAGAAAATATGGGATTACAAAAAAGGATTTTTCATAAAAAGATCACCTATGCTTCAGATTAGCGTTTTTGATGAAGCAGATGTGCAAATATTCTGATTGAGAAACTTAAAAAAATAATTAGATGATAAAATACACGATAAAATATATTTTTTGAGAAATGCTTTTTGGCATATTTTAAATATGAGTTATGGATATGAAATAGAAATTTAAGGGGTACCTGTTTAAAGCTCTCTCCGCCCAAATGGATAACATTAATAAATGGATTGTAATATATTTTAATCCCCATTTTTCGAATCCTTTTGCAAAGATCAATATCCTCACTAAAAAAGGTGTACCTGTCATCAAAGCCATGTACCTTATTTATCACCTCCCGCTTGACCAACATACAACTTCCGGATATGATATCAACAGGAATTATCTCATCATCATTAAAATATGACATGGGATATTGCCCCAGTGTATGAGATCTTGGAAATAATTTATATAGTTTCAAACCATAAAGAAACATTGCCGTAGGGGTCTGCTCTCCCCTGCGCGCCTGAAATTGCATTTTATTGTTTCTATCCATTAATTTAGGACCCAATACATCTATATCTTGTCTCTCAGCAAACGTTACCATTTTGTCCAAACTTTTATTTACCATAAAGGTATCGTCATTTATAATAAGTATATATTTCCCCTTTGCTATTTTAAATGCCGCATTATAAGCTGCGGAGAAGGAGATGCCCTTTTCAAATCTAAGAATTTTAATATCTCTTTTATCAATTAATTTTTCTAAAGGCGGCTGAGAACCGTTGTCAATGAGAATGATCTCTTTTTTTACCCCACTCTCCATGAGATACTCAATGTTTTGCTCAATGATATGAGGTTTATTATACCCTAATATGATAATAGAAACAATTGTCATTAAAAAAAATAGCGCATAGGGGAGTCGAACCCCTGTACCTGGACTGAGAATCCAGTGTCCTGACCACTAGACGAATGCGCCACAAATTTATAAAATGGCACGCCCAGCAGGATTCGAACCTGCGACCTACGGATTAGAAGTCCGTTGCTCTATCCAGCTGAGCCATGGGCGTAACCGTTTATTACTTTCCTGCAAAGGTATATTTAACAAACAACAATACAAGGACAAGTACAAGAACAACTATAATTCCCATTAAAATGAAAGTAGTAATATTCTTTTTCTTTTTTGAATGGCCCTTTTTTCTACGTGCTTTTGCCTTTCTTTCCATTCGTTTTTCATATTGTTCAGGTGTAAGCCATTCCACAACGCCATAATGGTTAATGTACTTCTTATATCCCCTCTCAAGATAGAACTTTTCTATCTCTTCAGATCTTATACGCTTTTTTTCAAGTTCGTATTCAAAAGTATGATTTAAATCATCAGAATCGGTCTTATTAGTACTTTTTTTTTGCTCGATGGATTCTAATTCTTTTCTAACATCTTGCCGAATCTTCAGCTCTTCTTCAGGGGTTATTTTCTTTTGTTCCATAATTTTACCTTTAAATATTAATTATATGAAATTTTCAAAATAAATCAAGTTAAATTTCAAAAAATATTAGTCAATATCCTTATTCCTTTGGTACTGTTTACTGTTTTAGTGGTTCTAGCGTTGCGACCTCGTTATCTTTCCAGGCAACTACTCCCCAAACAATATAATTAACAATTGGAATACATGCTAATATCCACCACCAACCGGGATAGTTTCTCTGTTTGAAAACCGCAACAATTGTCAATATAGCAAAAATAATATCCGCAAAAGGTATAAAAAGGATCATTAAAATCCACCAACCGGGTTTTTTCCCAATATTGAGCATAAGAATAATGTTCAATATGGGTACCCATGCAAACCAGCCATTTTCTGTGTTGGTCTTTTTAGCAATTGTTTGCAAAACTATTGCCATATAGATATAACTTGCAATGATGATAATCCAATAAATCACCATCAACCCACCATAGGCGCCTACGCTACCATTAACATTTCCCATAATTACCTCCATTAACTACTTTATTATATATTATTTTTTTAAAAATACAAAATTCTTTCTTTTATATTGAAGATATAAACTAATTATTCCATAAAAAATAAAACCGTTTAAAAAGTAACCCATTTGCATCCACCAGGGGCTATGAAAACAGTTCAATATGGGCCAGCCGTGAAACTGTATTCCGTAACTCAAGTGAATACCCAAAACATTGTATCCAATGGACTCCACTGTTATTAAACCAATAGTCCAAAAAAAACACATTTTTAACCATTTAATAAGATAATTTTCATGTTTGATAAATAATTCAAAGAAAAAATAGCCAAGCATTAGCAGTGTGGGCCATGCCAATATAGGAAAAAGAGAAATACCGAAAACAGAATATTTTAGTCCCCCATAAGCAGCATAAATATTTCTAATAATGAATACCCATAACCAAGAAATGATGATAGCCGGTATCCAAGCCCATATCTTATCCTTTTCTGCTAAAATACTAATAACAACAATCAAAATAAAGCCGGTTAAAAGACCCTTTTCTTTATTAATGAACAATACACTCAAAAATATAATGATCCCGCCTAAGTAAATTAATATTCTTTTCATATTTTATTGTACCAAATTTTCTTAAATATGCAAAACTGCATAGAAAAATATTGACTGAATAAAAGAAAAGTATTATAATACACATAGGTTATACCCAAGATTGGAGTTTTTTATGAAGAAAATTTTAGCGATGTTGTTTTTTGTTCTTATAGTTAATATGTCTCCCTTTGGAAACACCAATGAAAAAATATCGACAGCAATACCAAAAGGTGTAAACAAGAATAGTGCAAGTCAAAATGGCAAGAGCAATACACTTTCAGTGTATATTGATTCATACAGTTATATTGATATTAATTATATAAAGTCAAAAATTGATTTTGTCAATTATGTTTTAGATGCCGGTTCTGCGGATATATACATATTGATTACTAACGAAAGTACTGCCAGCGGCGGCAGCGAATATACGTTGAAATTTAAGGGACAAAAAAAGTCCAAAGGAATTAATTTTACCCTGACCTTTAAAAGCATATCAACGGACACAAATAAGATCATAAGAGAAAAGATAGTGAAAATGCTCATAAATGGAATATACCCATATATTATGGGAACTTCAATGGCAAAGAACTTTACATTAAAATATAATAAAACCGAAGAAAAGAAAGCTGTTATTGACCCATGGAAAAAGTGGATGTTCACTGTGAGTATGGGCGGATACTCAAGCGGACAGGAATCAACTCAAAATTTTTCTTTTCATACAAGTTTTAATATTTCAAAAATTACAAAAATGAACAAATTTGGTCTGCAAGTATTTGTTAACGAAGATATTTCATATTATAAATATTTGGATACGACATATGAAAGTAAAAATATATCAAAAAGCCTTTATATTAAATATATTAAAGGAGTAAATGACCATATATCTTTAGGATTTTTCGGTGGTGCTAATAATTCTTTATACAGTAATTTAAAATTAAAAACATATTTGAAAGCAGGCATGGAATACAATATCATTCCCTATTCTCAATTTTCCAAAGGGGAGTTTGCAATTCAATATGGTATTTCTCCTCAGTACTATCAATATTATGAATTGACATTTTATAATAAAATGAAAGAGATGCTTTATAAAGAGTCATTATCCGTTTCTCTTGAATTGACAAAAATATGGGGAAATATAAATTTCTCTGTTTTCGGCTCCAACTTCCTGCATGATATTACAAAGAATCAAATGGGATTGATGGGTTCTATTTCTTTAAAGGTTTTTAAAAGGTTAAATTTTAATTTTTCAGGTAATTATTCGTTTATACATGATCAACTTTCCTTACCTAAAGAAGGTGCTACGGAAGAAGAAGTTCTTTTAAGAAAGAGGGAACTTGAAACCTCTTATAATTATTTTTTTTATTTTGGGATAAGTTATACATTTGGTTCAATATACAATAATATCGTGAATACAAGATTTTAACATTGAGCTTTGTATAACTCTTTTTATATTATTTCCAAAGATTTTTTATCTTTCTTAAATTGATCTTTTTATTATAGTCAAGTATTAAGGACAGGATTGTATTGATCTGTTCCAATGGTAACTTGGATGTTTCAAGATTTTTAATAAAATATTCATCATGTTCCGGAGATAATTTCCATCTTAATAATTCACCTTCTGTTACTGCTGTTTTAAAGACAGAGGGATATTTACCTGTAAAAAGTTCAAAGAGTACAAGTCCAAGGGCATAATAATCAATACCTTTTTTTACGTTGATATTTAAGAAACTTTTGGGTGGAAGAAATATTTTTGAGCTTAATATATGATATTTATAGTGAGTTGTAAATATTTTTTTTAAAAATTTCTTTTTTGACGGGATCTTAACGTAGTTAAAATAATAGTCCGTGAGCATAGGGGTGTAATTATCATTTTTAATTATAATATTCGATGGCTTAAGATCTCCATGGATCAAGCCGTTGCTGTGAAGATCAATAAGTCCCCCAATTATTCCCCGGGTGAAGAACTTTCGCAGATCAGGTGAAATGACCTTCCCGTATTTTTTTAAATTGAAATAATTATCCAATGTAATTCCATTGATATATTGGGTAACAATGCTTACATATTCCCGCTGGAACATAATATTAATAACTTTTACTAAATTTACTGAAGTCAATGACATAAGTTGTGCCCTGACCTCTTTTTTTACTTTTTTCTCAATGTTTTTTATATAGGATAACTTTATTTTTTTTAAAAAAGCAATACCTCCATTTGCATCTATTATTTTATAAGATGAACTCGCGGGTGAGGATTTTAATAAAATTC
>CAYVPX010000060.1:0-9254 GCA_964453935.1 uncultured bacterium
ACATTTAAATAGTGAGGAGACCTCTTCAAAAAAATAGACCTTATGAGAGTATTTATTATTATAATATCCTTTATACAAACGTTGGTAAGTCATTAAAGCGGGATCAAATTTCAATACCCCATTCTTGGAAGTCCCTATATAAATATTATTATCAAATATCTTAACGCTAAAAAAGTAAAGTTCTGGCAATTTTTTTGAAATGAATTTTTTACTTACTATATCTCCAAAATAAACAGTATTATCACTAACGATAGCAATTTGTGTATCATTTATATCAACATCATTTATCTTAGGAAAAGCAATTTCTAAAGCACCATCTTTAATTACCATTTTGTTTATATTATTAACATTAAATAGGAGAATTGTTTTAAAAGAATCGGTTGTAATAAAAAGTCCATAGTCCGTGGTTATAAAATATTTACCTTTTGAAATATAATGAAAACTTTCAATTCTTGCACTTGTGTCTATCTTATTTACTGGGATTCTGTGCTCCGCATCCTCTTTATAAATAATATGGCGCTGATCAATAAGATATCCTGTGCCAAATACAGAAACATAGAAAAGTAATAAAATCGGCAGAACAAACCTTTTCATCAATCTAATTCAGAATATTAATTGAAATCATTTAAAGTGAGGATTAAAACACCTTATCTAAATTAATACGACAATGTAAAATTACCTGAGGTCTCAATGTTATTCCCAGCAGTGTCTTTACCGGAAAAGGTCATATGCACTACCAATGATCCTGTATTTGCTGCACAATAATTTGACAGACTATCCCACATAATATCATCAAATTTAATATAGTTACTACCTTCAACATCTATAAACGAAGTTATCACATACGTTGACTCTGTTATCCCGGAAATAGCATTACCGTTCATGCCCTGTGCTACATTTACAACCTTATTGATAGTGATTCCACTGGGTATATCCGCCACGTCAAATGTACCACTATAAGTACATCTTAACGATACTGATACAGGGACTGCAGCACCAGAATAAGAACCTGTCAATGGAGTTACTGATGAAACATAAAGTTCAAGAGGTGATGAATCAGTTTTGCTAGAACATCCAGCAAAGAAAAACACACCTATAACCAATACAGCAAGAAATAAGACAAAATAAGATTTTTTCATTATTTGCCCTCCTGATTTTTATAATCTATATATATATTTGCCCATATATAGGACAAGATAAAAATCGCCCACGACCATGTATAAAACACGAAAATCAAAGCAATAACACCTAAACTTGCAAAAACCGAAATTCCAATTGAGATAATAATGGCGATCAATATATTTATCCATTCTTTTTTTATATATAATTCCAATCCGCTTAGGTCGAGTAAATCTTTAAAATTTCCTTTTTCAACAAACAGGACTAAAAAATAAGGGAGTGTAAATGCAGTTATGAGCATAATCAAAATAGGTATAAAAAAAAGAATCGTTTTTAATAAAAGCCCGAATAGAACATTTAATATAAGAAAAGGAAGGCACACTAAGAACAATTTCCAACCGTTAATGAACATGTCTGACATATATTTCCCATCTTTAAAATCCCATTTAGGTAATATATTACGTTTACCTTTCAAAATATTTTTAATAAAATAAAAAAGGTATCCGAAAACGAAACCCAAGGGTATTATTAAGATGGAAAACATTAATATAATAGCAAAGTAAAGAATCTTTTTCCAACCATCCGGAGCATCCATTAGTTTATGGAAAATACCAGTTATGTCAAAGATATTGTTGCCTGAACTCACATTTTTTTTATTCCCTTTTGCTGGACTCATACTTACTCCTTTTATATATGATATAACATTATTACTAAAAAGTCAAATTTAACACCATTTTCACTAAAATATGTTCAATAAGTGAATGGGCAATCTGTATAATATTTGTTTCCTTTGTCGGTATAGAAAGAACAATTTCCCAATTCTCTTTAATCTCTTTTTCACCTGTAAATAATATACAATGAAGTCCTCTATTTTTCGCAGTATTAAAAGCATTCACAATATTTTCAGATGTTCCGCTCGTGCTTATACCTATGAAAACATCACCTTTATTTCCAAACCCCTCGATCTGGCGCGAAAAAATTGTCTTAAACCCAAAATCATTACCCGCAGCAGTAATTAAGGAGGAATTCGTGTTCAATGCAATTACAGGTAGTGATCTCCTATTGTCTTTTTTTTCTAAACGTACCATAAATTCGGTGGCTAAATGCTGGGCATCAGCGGCTGAGCCACCATTACCTGCAATAAGGACCTTGTGATCTTCTGCGAAGGATAATGATATTATTTCTGCAGTTTTTTTTATCTTTATAAGAAAATCATCATCAGCTAAAATTTTTTCAAAAACACTTAATGATTTTTTAAAATATTTAAGATAAATATCATCCAAGGGTACCTTCATATTCAGCCTTTAAAATTATCTAATGCCTCGTCTATATTATCAAATGTTTGGAACAATTTGGTAAATCCCAAAAGTTCGAAAACACGGAAAACCTTAGAATTTAACTGCGTTACTTTGATATCACCACCTTTTCCTCTGACCTTTCCGATCACGGACATGAATACACCTAAACCAGCAGAAGATATATAATCTAAATCTTCCATTGAAACAATAATCTTTACCTTATCTTGCGAAATAAGTTCATTCAATTTGTCCTCAAAATCTTGGAAGGTATAAGCATCCAAAAAACCCTTTAAATGCAAGATAATAACTCCATTTTTTTCTTCTGGCACTATTTCTAAATTAGCCATATCTAAACCTCCTTATTTTTCAATATTACCATGGTGAAATCATCCTGCAGGTCTGCTCCGTTAAGAAACTGGACGATCTCCTCTCTAATATTTTTTATTATTGTTTTACTATCATATTTTGAATTTTTCTTTAATAACTCTTTTAACCTTTCCTCTCCATATTCTTCCTTTTCAGGGTTCATCGCCTCTGTAACACCATCCGTACAGAACAAAAAGACATCACCCTTATTTATTTTACCACCTTTGACCTCGATATTACTATCAAATATTACACCATCATTCAATCCTATTCCTATCCCGTTAGGATTAATCTCATCCACCTCTTTTGTAACGGCATTGTATCGGTAAAGCGGCAAATGTCCGGCATTCAATGTTTCAAATGTATCATCTTCTTCATTAAAAGTAGCAATGAGCAATGTAACAAATTTACCTGCAATTATATCCTGCATTAAAAGATGATTAACGGATTTTATCAGTGTTTTCAGATCTTTTTTCTCAATATACTGTGCACGTAAAATACTTCGTATCATTACCATTATGAGCGAACCGGGAATACCCTTACCCGATACATCCGCAACAACACAACTTATTTTATTTTCATCTTCTTTCTTTAAAATATCGTAATAATCACCACCTATGACACGAGCGAATTCATAATGTGTAGCAATATCATACTTCGTTGTTGGGATCTCCTTTAAAAAAAGCGAGCTTTGTATTTCTTGTCCCAATTTCAGGTCCCTATCCATCAATTCTTTTACGAGCATCTGCTTCTGTGCATATTTCAATTTCTCAGCCATTTCATTAAATGATTTTGCTAATTTCCCAAATTCATCTTGTGATTTTATGGTGATCCTGTAATCCGTATTCCCATTTCCCAATTCGAATGTACCGCGTATTAAGCTGTTTATGGGTTTTGTAATAAGCCGGCCGAAATAAAGGATGATCAATAACCCGATGATTAGAATGAATAGCGATAAGAAAATAGTTTGTCTTATCTGTTTTTTTATAAAATTATAAACCTTCTTATTAGAATATTTTAATTTTAAAACAAATTTTCCATTTTGATTAAAAAACTTGTTACCAAGTGATGAAAAATAAAATATTTCTTTCTTTCCAACATTGTCAATAATGATGGGCTTTTCATTCTTAACATCTCTTAAACGTTCGAGCATAGAACTTTTTAACACCTGCCCTTCTAAATCTTTTTCAGTTGAATATAATATTTTTCCCTGTGTTACATTTATTATTGAAATACCCTCGATTTCATTTGTAATTTTCCTATTTAAAAAATCATATAATTGCAACTTTATACCGGAATCCACCATATTCATCAGGTTCTGGTTTATTGTGGAAGAAATAACATTACCTTTCTCTTTAGACAATTGCAAAAGGATCTTTTTCTCATAGCTGTTTATTAAAACAGAAAATAATAGAACTGCAACAAAAAGTATTGCTGCAAAAAGAAAAAATAATTTCCATTTGAAACTGTGTTGTATCATTTTTCTCCGATCTTCTTTTGTGTGGTTTTTATATATATCAAGGCATCAGAATTATTTTCATCATATTCTAACACCTTCTTCCACATTTTAATAGCAGCTTCATACTTTCCATTTCTATAAAGGTCTTCACCCTTGTTTATATAGTATCCTATAACGTCCTTTTTATGAGGATCATTAGGATCAAGTTCCTTCAATATTTTTTCATAAACTGCAATTATTTGCTCCTTGCTTAAAGATGTTTCGTCCTTTAATAATTCACTTTTTTTACTATTAATTGCATTATTTATATCTTTTCCCAATTGTTTATATTTGTTTTTGTCTTCTACCTTTAGATTATTAAATTCCGTGAATGCAGCTCTCAAATTTCCATCCTCCAGATTCTTTTTAATTTTATAATACTCATTATTTATTTCATCAACTCTTTTCTTCGTAACTACATTTTTTTTCGCTACTTTTAAATCCTTAAATTTATTATACAATATTTTCCATTTATATTCAAACTCAGGATATTTCTTCTTCAATATAAGAAATTCCTTCTTTGCAATTTTTTTTTTCTTCTTCTTCAATAATTCCATAATATGCAAGATCATATAATTAACTTTAGTTTTTACTACCATTTTTAACCTTTCATTAATTATTTGTATATATTGTTTTGCTTCTCTATTATGCTTTGTAATTAACATAACCTTCGTAAAATATTCCTTTGCAGCGTCATAATCCTTATTTCGATATGCCTCCAAACCAAGTTTCATCATATCTTCTACCACAACTTTTTTATAGCTTCCGGGAAGATATACTATACCCATCTGAAAACTATTTATACCCTTATTGCGTAAAAAAGCAGCCAAAAGTTTCATATCCTTATAATCATATTGCAATCCCAGTGAAACACCATTTATATCAAAGGATGAAAATAAATATTTTTTATTTAAGATCCTTACTTTTATATTTCCGGCTAAATTGAAATTATCAGATTTTTCCGCAATAATATCAATTTTCATCCTGTCCTTATCATAATTAATTCCCAAACCGGCTCCATATGTAAGTGTAAAATCATCTTTAATATAATCATCGTTCAGTAAATTATTTATGTAAAATGAAAATAACATTTCAATATACTGCCCTTGCTTTTTAAATTCCTTAGCAAATGGGTTTAATTCTACCCCTAAATTTAAATTATGATATAAATTGTGTGATGAAAGCTTATCGTAAATCACATTAAAGGAAAATCCGAAAACAGCAAGATCATTAAACGAGTGATTCATCATAATATTATTTTCATAAAATCCGTTACTGCAATTATTTGCACCAAAACCAATAATAGTATCATCAAAAGGTATTAAAACCCCAAAATTATCAATAGAGAAAGAATTTTTAAAAAATACTGAATATGACGGCGAAGCCAACCCATTTAAAACTGCGGGATTCTTTATACCTGAATAAAAATAATCGGAAGAAATAATGTTCGTGTTTTGAAACATTACATCGTTTGCAGATATTATTACATTTAAAAGTAGGAGGACAGTAAGTATAGCGTACCTTTTAATAATCTGCATTTTTCCTATCCCTAATGGCATCCAACAAGGTCATATCGTCAATATTCTCAATATATTGACCTGTTGAAATTCCTCTTGCAAGTTCAGTTATCTTAACACCTGTATCTTTTATCAGGTTAATGAGCATCTCCTTTGTAACGGTACTTTCCGGAATTGGAGAAATGCCTATGATAACCTCTTCTATGGCTTCATCTTTTATTCTTTTTTTAATGTTTTTAATATTGAGATCATTAAAATTTTTCTTTTGAAAAGGTGAGATTATGCCTCCCAATACATGATATTTACCTTTAAATGAACCTGATAGTTCAATCTTATAATACTCCTTACTGCTCTCCACGATCATCAATGTGTTTGACCGATGAGGATTTGAGCATATTTCACACGGATCATTAAAAGATATGACCCCGCAATTTGAGCATACCTTTTTATCATGAGATAATTTTTCTAATATTTCTATCAATTTTTCAATATTTTGATCATCTAATGAGAGAATAGAAAAGATTAGCCTTTCTGCTGTTTTATTTCCAATTTCAGGAAGATTTTTAAAATAATTGGAAAGCTGCTTTATAATTTTTTGCATTAAAACATATTAGGCAAGTTCATCCCCAAACCGCCTGTTAATCCGGATAATTCAGAATTCATTTTTTCCTGAGCGACTTTTATTGCACTATTTACTGCAACAACTATGAGATCAGCAACCATTTCTTTATCATTTTCTTTCCAAATTTCCTCATTAAGTTCAATTGTTTTCATTTCCATTCCACATGTCATTGTTACTTTAACCATACCACCGGCAGCTTCACCTGTAACCTCGATCCCTTTGAGCTCTTCTTGCTTTTTCATAAAATCTTGTTGTAATTTCTGCATTTGTCCCATCATTTTTTTAAAATTTGCCATGTTCACTCTCCTTTTCGTCCTTCTTTACATCTGCATTAAATGCATTAACTATTTTTCCTATTTCAGGAAAATTATTTATTATATCTTCTTTTAAAGAAGTTTGCAAATTTTTTGATTCTTTTATCTTGCATTTACTCCAAATAATATTCAAATTTAATTTATCATTATCAAAAAAGTCCTGAGCCATCTTGGTAATAAGAGAATAATCCTTCTTTTCCCTTGTTTTAAAATCCAGTTTTGTTATATCATTAAAATAAATTGAGACAGTATTGTTCATAAATTCTTCAAATTGATACCCCGTAAGATATTCTTTAAATACTTTATCATTAGTATTTTCCAAATATTTCATAAAAGCGTCAAAACTATCTTTATTTATTAATTTTTCGGGAATACTTTCTTCAATCTCCTGTTTTTTCGAGCCATGAACAACATTTGACTTGATCTTGGATGCCTCGGCTAATGATATTAATTCATCTATACTGAACAACTCCATAATATGAATCATCTTAACAACCATTACCTCCACATTTAACAAAGCATGCTTGGTATATTTTATGTTATTATAGGTATCCTCTACAATTCTCATGAAACTCTTAATAATATCTTTTTCCTTGAACTGTTCGATCAATTCAATGTTCTTTTCATAACTATCATAGGGAAAATACAGGATAGCACTAAGCTTATTTTTCTTTTTGGAGAACAGGAGCATATCCCTAAGAACCTTTATAATGGTAATAACAAAATCCGCTAAACTCAATCCTTGATTATTTACCTCGTTAATGATCTCAATTGCTTTAACAGTATCTTTTTTATATATACTGCTCAATAATTTCAAGATCCACTCAATACTAATGACGCCTAAGAAGTCTTGAATTAGCTTCAATGTTATTTTCCCATCTGCAAAAGAAACTATTTGATCAAGAAGTACTTCTGCGTCCCTTAATGAACCTTCCGCCTGCATGGCAATATACGCGTAGATCTCATTATCTGCAACAATTTTCTCTTCTTTTGCAATATCAATTAGCTTATTTTCTATTTTTTTCAAAGGAATTCTACGGAAATCAAATCGCTGACAGCGTGATAGAATAGTTTCAGGAACCTTGTAGGGCTCAGTAGTGGCAAAAATAAACATAACATAACTCGGAGGTTCTTCCAAGGATTTTAATAAAGCGTTAAAAGCTTCATTTGTCAACATATGGACCTCATCAATTATATAAATTTTCCATTTATCCTTACCACCCATTGGGGGAAATTTCAATTGCTCAATGAGTTTTCTTATATCATCAATTTTCCTATGCGAAGCACCATCAATTTCAATGACATCAATTGCTGTTCCATTACTAATCGTTTTACAACTAGAGCATTCATTACATGGCTTTAATGTAGGTCCATTTTCACAATTTAAACTTTTTGCAAGTATCCTTGCCATAGATGTTTTACCAACACCTCTTGGTCCGGCAAATAAATAAGCATGACTTAAATTACCGGTTGTGATAGCGTTTTTTAATGTTTTGACAACATGCTCTTGTCCCACGATCTCATCAAAATCTTTTGCCCTGTACTTTCTTGCAAATACTGTGTATTTCTCTTTCTCCATTTTATTCCTCGGGAATTGTGCCACTATTTCGAATCTTTACCTGATGCTTCACTAATGGTCAAATGCTCCATCAAGGCAACCTCATGGCAGAAACCCTTAATGTACCGTTGCTTCCTTCCGAATCTGGCGGGATTTATCAGGTGTTTCAGCATAAGACCCTGACATCAACGCATTCTAACACAAGCTATGCAAAGAGTGAAAATCCTCCATAGCGTATTCGGTCCTGCTATAGCGGGTTTCAGACTACAAGGAACCGCTGGCTCCCCACCTAGCACAATTCCCTAATTTTTATCAAGTTCCTGTAAAATATCGTCTTTAAATATTTTCTCTGCATCTTCAATATCAATACCTGAGATATTCATTGTTATAAATAAATTCTCTTTCAGAGAACTAATACTACCCTCTTTTTTAATTTTATCATAATTATAAACTATTTTCCAATTGTCAAGCAACTCCTTATTCTGAAAAACAAGGTCGCTGTCTTTCTTTATACCAAATTTATAAAAAACCTTATGTGCTACCAAAGGCGGATACAACATATCATCGTCATGATCGATAAATCTAATCTCAATAGTCTCCGTATTTACGGTATCATTTGAATTGATAGTAGTAGAATACTTAACTTCGTACATATTAACAGAAAAATCTTTTTTCCTGATTTCTTTTGTATCTTGTGAAAGAACTTTAAAATGCTTAAGTACTGGAAGCAGATTTTTCAAATCTGTGGGAGAATTCTTAAATTTTTCTTCTGTTACCTTAGCAACATTTTTCTGTGGTGGTTTTTTTTTGATATTCTGATCTGTACTTTTACTTCCAAAATTACCGCATGATAATCCCCAAATTAAAGTAATCAATACTAATATATAGCCTACAAACTTTCTCATACATTTATTTTACCATTTTAAAAGCTATTTTTCAAGCAATTTCTATTAAATTTTGTG
>CAYVPX010000061.1:0-9241 GCA_964453935.1 uncultured bacterium
GTTCTCATAATCCTATTTTTTTAAAAATATGTTTGATTAGTGAAAGATTAAAAAGACGCAGATCCGGATGTTTTATATTATCAAGAACAATATTTATGGGAATAATGCAGGCGAACCAGCATTGCGGGTGATCCCCGGCTCTAATACTTTTTCTTATATTATTCATTTTTTTGCCATACCAAAGTTCTTTCAAATTCCCCGGTTTATAGATACCCCCGGATCGAAAACCTACAGGGCAGGGCACAAGTTCACCGTTAGGTCTAATATCAAGGGTAAGGAATCCTGCGGTGCAGGGGATTATTTTTAATTTTTCCGGTTCTCTATAAAATCTTTCAAAATTTTTATAATAGGACCATGGTAATGTCAAAAACCTTTTATACTTTGTCCATATCTCTTTCATCTTATTTGTAAGGATCTTTATGTCATCTTCTTTCATTATAGATGCTTTGTCTTGTTCAAAATAAATTGGAATATTGTGCGAGGGTTGTATGATCATTCCATCGAATTTCTCTTTAAAAACAAATTCTACGATCCTGTCAAGATAATTAACATTTATGTGATTTACAACCGTATTGACCATTAATTGCGGTCTTTTTTTAAATTTTTTAAACTCATCCTTTGCTTTTAATATTTGGGTAACATTATTGCTTACTCCCCGTATTTTTTTTTGTGTATCGTCATTATAGCCATCAATGGAGAAATAGATCATATCAAGACCGGCGTCAACTAATCCATTGATATAATCCTTATTCAATAAAATGGCATTGGTATTTAGTGATGTGACCATTTTCTCTTTTTTAGCAAGTGCAATGAGTTCCGGCAGATCTTTTCGTAGGGTTGGTTCATTCCCTGCAAAAGAAATATTTTTAACTCCTAATTGAGCAAGTTCTTGAATCAATGAGATACTATCCTGATGAGAAAGTTGATCCGCATGAGAGGTTATTGTCCATCTATTGCAATTTTTACACCGTGAATTGCAGGTATATTCAAGGTCCCAATGCACCTTTAAAGGTCCCGAAACCACATTTGTAGAGCCAATTAGAAAATTAATAACAGAAAGAATTTTTTTAAACATCTTATAAGACAATAATTTCAATATCCTGTGATTTTATATAATTATTTTTTAAAAATAATCCGAATAGAATTCCAACACTATAAGAGAAATGAAAAAGGGGGATCAATATGAGGTAATGAAAAAAAGTAAAAAAAGACCAATTGGAAAGTATCATGGCGATCAAAATATCAAATAACAAATAGGTAAAAAGTATGTAGTTAAACGGTGTAACGAAGAATCCTAATATGAACATAGGAGCAAATAAGATAAATAAGAATTTTAATATATTCAAGGAGGTTATGCTTTTTCGTGTTTGATTTCCTCTACCGAATCCGTATTTGAATGTCTGTTTAATAAATCCTATTATGCTTAGCTTCATTGGTTTTTCAACATAGAAATCAGGGTTGTAAATTATTTTTTTACCCTTTTTTTTCGCTTTTGCCAACAGATCATTTTCTTCATTAGGGTATAGTTCTTCATTAAAATATCCAATTTCTGAAAAGATACTTTTCCTCATTGCAAGATTACAAAGTATCAATTCACTATCATTTGAATCTCTCCTTGTGCCTTTCTTGGTATATCTGCTTGCTGTTTTTCCTGTCAATACAGGTGTTGATAAAATATCGTAATAAATCTCTTCAATGGTTGGTCCCGTTTCCGGTAATATCTGTGGTCCGCCTAATATATCAATATTGTTATTTTCGAATTCTTCCTTAATGATCTCAATATTTTTCCAATTAACCTCTGAATCCTTATCCAAAAAATATATTATATCTCCGGATGCTTTTTCTATTCCACGATTACGTTGTAACGAGGGGTTTTTACCCTTTACTATAATGGTTTCTATACCTTTGTTTTTCCAACGATTTAATATATGATAACTATTAGGATTTTCAATATCAGGTTCAATGGGAATAACTATGGAAATTTTTATACTCATTTATAACTCCGTATATTTTATTATGCTAAATTATATCATAATTTGATAAATATAACAAATGTAAAATTATTTGACAGTTGATGATATGTATCCGTTTGTTCGAAGAGGTATATATTTTTTTAAATGGTGTAAGTTGTGTCTTATTGCATATAATATTGCATAAAAAGAATTGAGAACATCATTGTTTTTATGGCACGGTACTTGTACATGAAAGGCATATAAGGATAGGAGTTGAATATGAATGAACGATTTTCACAAAGAATGAATGAAATATTTTATACGGCATCTTCCGAAGCACAGAATTTCGGTGAGAATTTAATAAGCGAGGAATACCTTTTTCTCAGCATTTTAAGGGATAAGGGTTCTATTGGTGAACGGGTATTGAATGAATTTGGTATAAATTACAATCGTGTAAGGGATGAAATTAAAAAATTACCTAAAAATGAGAGCAATGCCTCTGAAATAGGGATTGAACTTACACCCTCGGCAAAGGCGGCAATATCTATGGCGAATGATATTTCAATCAAATTCGAAAGCGAAAAACTGGAACCCGAACATTTGCTTTTAGCATTATTAGAGGAAAGCAATAATGTTGTTGTAATGATTGAGACCTTTGGTGTTTCAGCTGACAGTATAAGGAAAAAATTATTGAATGCTATGAATATCCCTGAGAATTTAAGAAAAGGAGAAACTACTTCAAAGCAGGCGTTATTTGATCGATTTGGGATAGACCTTGTCAAAATGGCAAGTGAAAATAAATTGGATCCCGTCATTGGCAGGAATGAAGAAATTGAAAGATTGATCCATATTTTATCAAGAAAAACAAAAAATAATCCCGTATTGGTAGGTGAAGCCGGTGTGGGTAAAACCGCCATTGTAGAAGGTTTGGCACAGATGATCTCGCAAAGGGAAGTGCCGGAATTTTTGCAAAAGAAAAAAATATTTTCATTAGATATGGGTTCGCTTATTGCAGGTGCAAAATATAGAGGCGAATTTGAAGATAGATTAAAATCCATATTGAAAGAGATCGAAAAAGATAATAGCATTATTCTTTTTATTGATGAAATACATAATATTGTGGGGGCTGGGAATGCAGAGGGCTCATCCGATGCGGCAAATCTTTTAAAGCCCACATTGGCAAGAGGGAGAATTCAAGTAATAGGTACTACAACATTTGAAGAGTATAGAAAATATATTGAAAAAGACAAGGCATTGGAGAGAAGGTTCCAGCCCATATCTGTTGAAGAGCCTTCAATCGAGGATGCTATTGAAATATTGAAGGGATTAAAACCCAAATATGAGGAATTCCACCATGTAAAGATCGAGGATGAGGCAATAGAATATGCAGTTAAATTATCAAAAAGATATATAATCGGCAGATTTTTACCTGATAAAGCAATTGATATTATTGATGAAGCGGCGTCCGGTGCGAAGATCGCATCATCTGTAAATTCACCTGAAATAAAGAAAATGGAAATAAAGATGGATGAATTAAAAACGCAGGTGCAGCAAGCATTAGAACATCAGGATTTTGAACTTGCGAATAAATTACATCTTGAAGAATTAATGCTGAAAGATAAGATCGAAAAAAACAAAAAAGAATTGGCACTAAGTAAAAAAGAGAAAAAAACAGATGATATTGTGGATAAGGAGGATGTCATGCTTATTATTTCAAAGTGGACGAATATACCAATTATGGCATTAACGACAGATGAAAAGGAAAGATACCTTCACCTTGAAGATGAAATACATAAAAAATTAGTGGACCAGAATGAGGCGGTTAAGAAGATCTCCGATATTGTACGCCTATCTAGAACAGGTTTGTCAAATCCAAAGAGACCAAATGGCTCATTTTTATTTTTAGGACCTACCGGTGTAGGTAAGACCGAATTATGTAAAGCACTTTCCGAAACATTATACGGCTCAGAGGATAATCTCATACGTTTGGATATGTCAGAATACTATGATAGGCACACTATTTCAAGATTGATCGGCGCACCCCCCGGATATGTAGGATATGAAGAAGGGGGAAAATTAACAGAAGCGGTAAGAAGAAACCCATATTCTATCATTCTGCTTGATGAAATAGAAAAGGCGCACCCTGAGGTTTTTAATGTGCTATTACAAATACTTGAAGACGGCCGCCTTACAGACGGCAAAGGGGTTTTAGTGAATTTCAGAAATACAATAATCATTATGACCTCAAATATTGGTGCGGAATTAATACTTGATGAGGTTGAGAAAGGAACTTCCGACGAAAAGATCAGAGAACAGCTTATGGAAAAGCTAAAACATATTATTAAACCCGAGATACTTAATAGAATAGACGAAATAGTATTTTTTAAAACACTATCATTAAATGATGTGAAAAAGATCGTGGATATTCAACTATCACAGCTTAATAAAAGATTATTGGATAAAGAGATTATAGTTGATATATCGGACGAGGTAAAAGAAAAATTGGCACGAGCGGGGTATTCACGAATTTTTGGTGCCAGACCATTGAAAAGAAAATTTGAGAACTACATTACAATATTCCTTTCAAAAGAAATATTAAAGGGAAATTTAAGCGACAAAAGTAAGATAAAAATAATCTTTTCAAATAGCAAGAAAGAGCTTAACTCCTTAAAAATGGTAAAAGCCTGATAAATTGTATTGTTCGGCAAAGAATACTTGATTTCAAAGATTTAAAGTGGTAAAATATATCAATTATATATTAAGAGGTGCTTATGATTGAGATAAAGAACATAACAAAACATTTTGGGAATTTAACTGCTGTTGCAGATGTAACATTCACAGTTAAACGTGGCGAGATTGTAGGCTTTCTCGGACCCAATGGCGCTGGGAAAACCACTACTATGCGCATGATAACCGGGTTCTTCCCGCCAGATGTGGGAGAAATTTTTATTGATGGTGTGGATATTTGTAAAGATCCTTTAAATGCAAAACGGCATATCGGATATTTGCCTGAAACTGCTCCGTTATATGAGGATATGACCGTAGAGGAATACCTAAATTTTATTGGTGAAGCACGGCAGATCGGTAATTTGGAGGAAAGGATCAAAGAAACTGTTGGTATGGTGGGACTTCAAAAGGTATATAAAAGGATGATATGGGAACTTTCCAAGGGCTTTCATCAAAGGGTTGGACTGGCTCAGGCAATTTTAGGTGATCCTGATTTCCTTATCTTAGATGAACCTACCACCGGTTTGGATCCCAATCAAATCCTTGAGATCAGGGATGTTATAAAAAAATTAGGTGAAACCAAAACGATCATACTGTCCACACATATTTTGCAGGAAGCAGAAGCATTGGCTACAAAGATAGTTATAATTGATAATGGAAAGATCGTTGCTCAGGACTCAAAGGAAAATATAAAGAACTTGTTCCAAGCAACAAATTCCATTAAGGTTATTTATAAGGGTAACAAGAATTTTGAAAAAGATCTGCAAGGTATTGGAAGTGTAACCGAAATTAGAAAAATTGAGGAAGTAAAGGGAGTAACAACGCTTATTATTTATGCAGGTGATGATATTAGAGAAAATATATTTCACAAGGCAGTTGAAACAAAGACAGTTCTTCTCGGTCTATCTCGTGAGCTGGCTTCCCTCGAAGATATTTTTGCCAAGGTAACAAAAAAGGAGGCAATAAATGAAGAGTAATAATGCTATTTTTAAAAGGGAATTCAACAGTTATTTTAATTCAACAATTGCTTATATTTTTATTACGGTGTTTCTTATACTTTCATATTTTTTCTTTTTTAAATCATTTTTTATCAATGGTTTTCTAACAATGAACTCATTTTTTCAAATGACACCGTGGATCTTATTATTTTTCATACCAAGTGTTACAATGAAGACATGGGCAGAGGAAAAACGATCAAAAACAAATGAGATTCTTTTTACACTTCCCGTTTCCGACTGGAATATTATTATGGGTAAATTCTGGGGAGCATATGCTTTTGTCGTTTTAACAATTTTATTAACGATCAATATTCCCATAACATTGTTTATCCTTGGCAAACCGGATATTGGTCCTATTATAGGCGGATATTTCGGACTATTTTTTATAGCCGGCTGCTTTCTTTCAATAGGAATGTTCACATCAAGTATTACATCCAATCAGATCATTGCATATATTCTCGGTGCGGTAATAGGTTTTGTTTTTTATATAATTAGTCAGCAATTCATAATATTTACTGCATCTACTTTTTTTACAAAGATATTTACTACTATTGGATTGTCTTATCATTATTCATCAATTTCTCGCGGTGTGGTGGATCTTTATGATATTGTTTATTTTATAGGATTTACTATAATATTCCTATTTCTGAATTATATTATTGTGAAAAAAAGAATTTAGGAGAGTGTTATGAAGAATAGAAATGTTTATATTGAATTTATTTTAGTTATTATTATTGTTGTTTTGGTAAATATGATCTTTGCTAAGTTTACGGCAAGGGTGGATCTCACAAAAAGTAAAAAATATACCTTATCCAAAAGTTCGAAGAAAATCATTAAAAATTTAAATGACAATATATGGATAGAATTTTATATTTCAAAAAATATCCCGCCATATTTAGCGCATTTAAAAGGGCAGATCTGGGATGTATTAAATGAGTACAGAATACTTTCAAAAGGTAAAATTCACCTAAGAGAGATTGATCCAATGTCAAACCCGGATCTTAAAAGCAGATTATATATGTATGGAATACACCCTGTTAACGTCAATGTTTATTCTAAGGATAAAGCCGAGATCGTGAAAAGCTATATTGGAATGGCAATTTTTTATAAGGATAAAGTGGAATCTATTCCTGTTATTCAATCAATAAATAACCTTGAATATAATATTACATCAATACTTCTCAAACTTACCTCCCCGAGAATTCCTGTTATAGGATACCCGCAAGGTGGGAGTGAACTTTATTTAAAACAGACATCACCGGGATTATTGAATAGTTTACAGAAGGAATACAAGGTCATTCCAATGGATCTGTCGAGTAAGAACGATTATGCCAATGTGGATCTTATTATTATTCCAAACTATAAAGTTAATATGGATAAAAAAGCAATGTATTATTTAGACCAGTATATTTTAAAAGGCGGTAAAGTTGCTTTTTTTCAAGATGGTGTTAATATAAGTTTTCAAAAAGAGAGTCGGGCTAACCAATCAAATATGCTTGATTTCTTAAAAAGTAAATATATTACTATCAATAAGGATCTGGTTAATGATCTATCAAATGACATGATAGGATTTTCTTACGGTAATCAACAATTGGTCGCGCCATATCCACTTTTTATCAAGATACCCAATAAATTTATGAATCCGAAATTCTCTTTTACCAAAAAAATACCTTATATTACTTTGCCGTGGGCTTCATCTGTGAATTTTTCGCAAGGTGCAGATCTTGGTTTTGATATTTTACTTAAAAGTACCGAAAAAGCATGGAAGTCTCAGGGCTTTATTTTCATTGATCCTACACAGATAAAGGCACCTAAAGATCCTAGTATATTTAAGCAATTTATTCTGGGCGGTATTGAATATGGGAAATTTAAATCATATTTCAAGGAGGATGACCTTCCTGATGGTGTAGATAAAACAAAATTTTTATCAAAAGGGAAGAGAAAAAGTAAGCTACTGGTTATTGGAACAACACATATTTTAAAAGACAATATTTTACAAAGATTTCCTAATGACAAGGTCTTCTTGCTGAATCTTACAGACCAGCTTCTTTTAGGAAATAAGTTATCAGGGGTAAGGGATAAAAATGTTCAAGACCCTGTTATAGGAAATATTAGTGTTACTACTAAAACGATAATAAAATGGGTTAATTATATCTTAATACCCCTATTGGTCATTATTTTTGGTATATTTAGATTTTTAAAAAGGAAAAGAAGAGCAAACGAAGTGGAGGAATAAAATGAAAGCATATAAAAATTATATTATTACCATTGTTATTTTATTGATCATTTATTTAGCCCTTGCAGTACCGCCACTATTTGTTAAACGTGATATGCCCCAAAAGATATTCTCCAATCTTGATAAAAATAATATTACAAAATTTGTTATTGAAGCTCCGGCAAATCGAAAAGGTGGAATTGTTACTTTGATCAATGAAGCCGGGCAATGGTATGTATTCATTAATAAGCACAATTATAAGATAGATGATGTTAAGATCAGTAAATTAATAAGTGCTGTTTTAGGGTTAACATCGGTTCGGGTAGTTACTAAGAACATGAAAGAACTTTCACAATATAATTTAGATGATAAAAATGTCTTTAAATTGAATATATATGTTAAGGATAAACTTTACTCGACGGTTTATATTGGGAAAAACACCCGAGATTTTAGAAGTACATTCTTTAAACTCTACGATGAGAATATTGTAAGGGTTTCACCTGAAAGTCTTATTTCTTACGTTAGAGGTAGCGCTAAAGCATGGATTGACCATACAATTTTCAAGGTTGACATTCCTACCATTGATAGTATAATTTTACCAAAGGTACAGCTCTATAAGAAAAAAGATAACTGGCATTTCAAGGACACCGATAAGATCAAGGTGGACAATACAAAGGTTTCCGGTTATTTGAATGTATTTTCAAATTTTAGAACAAATGATTTTGAACTCAAAAAATCAAAAAAAGAATGCGGATTGGATAATCCTGAACCAATAATAAAAATAAGTGGACCTCATAATATTTATGAGATATTTAAGGGAAATTCGGATAAAAAAATAACCTATATTTCTGTCAAGATCAATCACAATGAATTACCGCTTATATATACATTTTACAATAGCAGATTAAAAGGATTATTAAAAGATCCTGAGAGTTTTGTTCTCGAAGAAAAGGGAAATAAATTATTAGAAAAGAAATAAAGGGATTTATACCCTCTGCCGGTTATGGGACAAGATTAAGTCCCATAACCGACTTTATTCCAAAACCTCTTGTAAAGGTCGGTAGAAAAGAAGCGTTATTGAACATCATTGATAATAATCTCAAAATGGGAATTAGAAATAATATTATTAATGTTAGTCATTTATCGCATAAAATTATTAATTTATTACGCGTAGAAAGATATAATGATATTTCGATTTTTTATGAACCGACCCCTTTGGGTGTTTTTGGTGGCATTTATTCAATAATTAGCGGAACAAATTGCAATTTTGACCTTTTTGTACACAATAGCGATATTTTTTTTAGCGGAAATACAGATAAAATACTTGCAAATAAAAATGATATAGTATT